>NZ_JBFUCB010001038.1:0-1131 GCF_056405435.1 Rhizobacter sp. P1_G5
GTGCTGCTGCGCGCCTGCGAGGAGGCGGTGCGCTGGCCGCAGCACCTGGAGGTGTCGGTGAACCTGTCGGCGGCGCAGTTCCAGGGCGACCTGGTCGGCGTGGTGTCGGAGTGCCTGACGCGCTCGGGCCTCGCGCCGCAGCGCCTGCAGCTGGAGATCACCGAATCGCTGCTGATGCGCAACACCGAGCAGGTGCTGCAGACCCTGCAGACGCTGCAGGCGCTGGGCACGCGGATCGTGATGGACGATTTCGGCACCGGCTACTCGAGCCTGGCCTACCTGTGGCGCTTCCCGTTCCACAAGGTCAAGATCGACCGCGCGTTCACGCAGAACATGGAGCGCGACCCGAAAGTCGACCTGATCGTCGGCTCGATCGTCTCGCTCGCGCACGCGCTGGGCATGCGCGTGAATGCCGAGGGCGCCGAGACGGCCTCGCAGCTCGCGCGGCTGCGCTCGCATGGCTGCGACGAGATCCAGGGCTTCCTGCTCGGGCGACCGGTGGCGTCGTACCAGCTGCGGCACGAGGATGCGGCGCTGTGGCGCTCGCCCCGAGACGAACCCAGGGTCAGCACGCTGGATCCGGTGATATGACGACCCCTCGTCCGGCCCGCTGGCGCCTTGCCACAATGCTGGCATGCAGACATCGATCTCCTGGCTTCTCTTCTTCCAATCCGCACTGATCGGCCTGTCGATCGCCGCCCCCGTCGGCCCGATCGGGCTGCTGACGATCCAGCGCACGCTCGACGCCGGCTGGCGTGCGGGACTGGCCACCGGCATGGGCGCGGCGGCGGCCGACACCGTCTACGGCGCGGTCGGTGCGTTCGGTGCCACCGCGCTGATCGCCTGGCTGGTTGGCGCGAAGACCTGGCTCGCGGTGTTCGGCGGGCTGGTGCTGCTGCGGCTCGCGTGGTCGGGTTGGCATCAAGCGGCCGGCACCGAGGCGGGCGCCGCGCCGGCCCCGGTGCCTGCGCTGTGGACCTGCTTCGCGACGACCTTCGCGCTGACGCTGTCGAACCCGATGACCATCGTGTCCTTCATCGCGATCTTCGGCGCGATGAGCGCGCAGGTGGCCGGCGGCTCGCCGCTGGTGATGGTGGCCGGCGTGTTCGTCGGCTCGGCGCTGTGGTGGCT
>NZ_JBFUCB010001039.1:0-1124 GCF_056405435.1 Rhizobacter sp. P1_G5
CGATGCGCTGTTCGAGCCGCAGCGCATCGCGCGGCTCGGCGCGCACTACGTGGCGCTGCTGCGCGCGCTGGTCGGGCAGCCGCAGGCGCGCGTCGGCGAGGTCGCACTGCTCGGCGCGGACGACCGGGCGCTGCTGCGGCAGTGGAGCGTCAACGGCGAGCAGCATGCGTACGACGCGCCGGTGCACCGGCTGTTCGAGCGGCAGGCGCAGCAGCAGCCGCAGGCGATCGCGCTGGTGTTCGGCGAGCAGACGCTGGGTTACGGCGAACTGAACCGCCGCGCCAACCGGCTCGCGCACCGGCTGATCGCCGAAGGCGTCGGGCCGGACACGCGTGTCGGCATCGCGATGGAGCGTTCGTTCGAGATGGTCATCGGCCTGCTGGCGATCCTGAAGGCCGGCGGCGCCTATGTGCCGCTGGACCCGGAGCATCCGGACGAGCGGCTGGCGTACATGCTCGACGACAGCGGCATCGCGCTGCTGCTGACGCGGCCCCACCTGGCGGCGCGTTTCGGCGGCCGGCCGGCGCTGTCGGTGCTGCAAGTCGACGGCGATGCGATCGACCAGCCCGGCATCGACACTGACCCCGTCGTCGCGCTGCACGGCCAGCACCTGGCCTACGTGATCTACACCTCCGGTTCGACTGGCCGGCCCAAGGGCGCCGCGAACCACCACCGCGCGCTGCACAACCGCCTGGCGTGGATGCAACAGGCGCATGGCCTGACGCCGCACGACACCGTGCTGCAGAAGACGCCGTTCGGCTTCGACGTGTCGGTGTGGGAGTTCTTCTGGCCGCTGATGACCGGCGCGCGGCTGGTGCTGGCCGCCCCCGGCGAGCACAAGGATCCGGCGCGGCTCGCGGCGCTGATCCGCCGGCAGCGCGTCACGACGCTGCATTTCGTGCCGTCGATGCTGCAGGCCTTCCTCGCGCATGCCGAGGTCGAGCGCTGCGACAGCCTGGCGCGCGTGATCTGCAGCGGCGAGGCGCTTCCCGCCGAGGCGCAGAACGAGCTGCTGCGCCGCCTGCCCCAGGCCGGGCTGTTCAACCTGTACGGCCCGACCGAGGCGGCGATCGACGTGACGCAATGGCGTTGTCGCGATGATGGCCTGGTGCGCGTCGCGATCG
>NZ_JBFUCB010001040.1:0-1120 GCF_056405435.1 Rhizobacter sp. P1_G5
GGGCTCCGTCGGGTGGGATGGGTGGGGTCAGGCCGCCAGCGGCAGCGGTTCGCCGGACTTGCCGGGTTCGCGCGGGCGCAGCGGCAGCAGGATCGAGAACACGGTGCCGACACCGGGCTCGGTGTCGACGAGGATCTTGCCGCCGTGCTCCTGGACGATCTTGAACGAGATCGACAGGCCCATGCCGGTGCCCTTGCCGATCGGCTTGGTCGTGTAGAACGGGTCGAAGATCTTCGGCAGCACGTTCGCCGGGATGCCGCTGCCGTTGTCCTGGATCTCGATGCGCACCATGTCGTCACCCTCGCGCGCGGTGCGCAGCGTGATCACGCCGGGTTCCGGGCGATCCACGGGCATCGCGTGCACAGCGTTCGTGATGATGTTCAGGAACACCTGGTTGATCTGCGACGGCGAACACTGGATCTTCGGCAGGTCGAAGGCCAGCTCGCGGCGGATCTCGACGGTGTTCTTCAGCAGGTTGCGCGCCAGCAGCAGCGTGCTCTCCAGGCCTTCATGCACCGCGAACTCGCTGACCTTCGCGCGGTCGAGCCGGCTGAAGTTCTTCAGGTTGGTGACGATCTCGGAGATCTGCTCGATGCCGTGGATGCCGTCGGCCAGCAGCTGGCCCATCTCGTCCATCACGTGGCTGCCGGCGACCTCCTTCGTGGATTTGTCGAACTCATGGGCCAGCGTCTGCAGCCGGGCCCGGTCGCGCTGCTCGTTCGGCAGGTGCAGCATCTGCGCGAACTGCACGCTGTTGGCGGCGAGCTGGGCCACCGGGGCGACCTGCTCGCGCAGCACCTCGAACGTGCCCTTGACGTAGGCGAGCGGCGTGTTGATCTCGTGCGCGATGCCCGCCACCATCTGCCCGAGGGCGGACATCTTCTCGGACTGCACCAGGTGGACCTGCGACTCCTTCAGCTCGGCATGGCTGCGCGTCAGCGCCTGGTTCACGCGGGCGAGCATCCGGTAGCTGGCGATCAGCCGCCATGCGAGCCAGCCCAGCGCGACCAGCAGCACCGCCGAGTACGCCACCAGCACCCAGCGCCAGGTCTGCTGCGATACCAGCAGCTTCTCGTGCTCCAGGGCATGCATGTCGGCCAACTCGTCGAGTGCACGGGCG
>NZ_JBFUCB010001041.1:0-1117 GCF_056405435.1 Rhizobacter sp. P1_G5
ACATTCACTGTTACGGGCGGTGGCTCGGCGATTATATTCGGCGGAGGTGAGGGAAGCTTTGGGGTGTACTTGAGCAATATGCCGAACGATATCGGTTTTGTCATCTCTGGAGGCGCAGGCGGAGGCGCAAACGTTGGACTCAGCGCGCAAGTTGGGTATGTGCCTGATGCACTGTCGAACGTTTCAGGCACGACGACGAACTACAATGCCTCCTGTCTTGTTGGTAGTGGCACATGGATGACCAATCCAAAAACGGGCGCATTTGCTGGCGCCTCTATTGGACCGGCTGGCAGGCTTGGTGGCTCGGTTACAAACGCCGAGACCCGTACATTTGGTCTCCGCGACGCCTTTGATTGGCTGTTTGACAAACTAGGAGGCATCAAGTGAGCCTGTCACCGCGACACAGATTCATATGGGGTATGGTCATCTTCGTCATTGTCGGCTTGGCAATTGCGATTGCCGCCGGAGAACGCGCGGACCATTCACAAGGGCTCATGGTGGGATTCTTCGCTTGGGTCGGTATCGGTTCGCTTGTACTCATGCGGATTCGCTGCCCACGATGCGGTACCCCTGTGGTCTACCAAGGGAAGTTGGGCAAGGTATCGGTCTACGCTGGGTTCGTACGACAGCATTGCCAGAACTGTGGTGAGGACTTGGGCAAGAAGACCTGAATTGCAGCCGCTCGTGCGCCGCCGAATGCTCTATTCGGTGGCCGCATCGGAGTGGGATTCGTCTCTGAGCGTCCGCAGGTACCCCATGAATCAGGAGGGGGAGAAAGCAGTTGCCGCGAACATCTACCCATTGGGCAAGCGGCATATTTTCCTATTTCGGAGTCTACAAATGAGACTCTGATTCGGAGAGCATGGGCGCATGAGCACCCCTGCTACTACTATGCTGGCCGCCTATTTGCAGGCCGAAACCGATGTCCTCCTCGGCAAGGAAGCGCGCCTCGGCGATCGCGTCTTCCGCAGCGAAGACTTGGCCGAGATCCGCGCCGGCCGTCAGGAATGGGAACGCCGCGTCGCCGCTGAGCGCGATCGAGCATCCGGGGCGCCGACCCTGGGCGGCCTACGCTTCTCTGTCGCGCGCCTCGACTGATGGGTTCGCGTCTGAACCC
>NZ_JBFUCB010001042.1:0-1106 GCF_056405435.1 Rhizobacter sp. P1_G5
CAGCTACATCGGCACCGCGGCAATGCCGCAGCCCGACGGCACGCTGCAGGCGCTGGAGGTGCTGGTGTTTCCCGAGCAGGCGCGCGGCACCGGCGAGGGCCACTACCCGTGGGACCTGCAGCCGGGCAGCACGATGACCAATGCCACCGTCGCCGACGTCGTCGGACAGGCCAAGGGCCGCACGCTGCGGCTGCGCTACAAGGACGGTGAGAAGACGGTGCTGGTGCCCGAAGGCGTGCCGGTCGTCACCGTGAAGCCGGGCGACCGGGCGCTGCTGGTGCCGGGCGCGAAGGTGCTGGTCACCGCGCAGCTGCGCGACGGCAAGCCGGTGGCGCTGCGGGTGATCGCGGGGCGCAACGGGTTCGCGCCGCCGATGTGATCATGAGGATGTGATCAGGCGAACGCGTGCCGGTCCCCGGTGCGGAACGCCGCGATCACGTCCAGCAGCCCGGCCGCCTGGATCTTCAGGCTCTCGGCCGCCGCGGCGCTCTCTTCCACCAGTGCGGCGTTCTGCTGCGTGCCGGAATCGATCGACGCCACCGCCTGGTTCACCTGCACGATGCCGCTGCTCTGCTCGGTGGTCGACGCGTTGATCTCGGCGATCAGGTCGGTCATGCGGCGCACCTGGGCCACGATGTCGTTCATCGTGCTGCCGGCTTCCGTCACCAGTTTGCTGCCAGCCTCGACCTTCTCGACGCTGGTGCCGATCAGGCCCTTGATCTCGCGGGCCGCCTGCGCACTGCGCTGCGCGAGGCTGCGCACCTCGCCGGCCACCACCGCGAAGCCGCGGCCCTGCTCGCCGGCCCGGGCGGCTTCGACGGCCGCATTCAGCGCGAGGATGTTGGTCTGGAACGCGATGCCGTCGATCACACCGATGATGTCGGCGATCTTGCGGCTCGAATCGGAGATCTCGCCCATCGTCGCGACCACGCGCTGCACCACCTCGCCGCCGCGGCCGGCCACGTCGGCCGCCGAGACCGCGAGCTGGCTCGCCTGGCGCGAGCTGTCGGCGTTCTGCTTCACCGTCTCGGTCATCTGCTGCATCGAGGCCGCCGTCTGCTGCAGCGCGCTCGCCTGCTGCTCGGTGCGACTCGACAGGTCCTGGT
>NZ_JBFUCB010001043.1:0-1101 GCF_056405435.1 Rhizobacter sp. P1_G5
TTTGTGAAGCCTGAGCACATGCAGCCTGAGCGCGAGCGGCGACGATCCCGAGGCGGTGAGAGACAGGCTGCACCGCGCCCGCGAGGCCTTGCTGGACACCCTGGAGACAGCACCATGAGCGACACGATCCTGAGCGTCAACGCGCGGGCGCGCCCGCTGGTCGAGCGCCTGCTCGCCGACGCCGATGCCCTGCAGGTCACGGTGCGCCGCGACGACCGCGGCGTGTGCATCGTCGATGCCGGCATCGAGGCGCGCGGCAGCATCGCCGCCGGCCTGCTGATCGGCGAGATCTGCATGGGCGGGCTGGGCCAGGTCGGCCTGCGTGCCGGCGCGCAGCACGGCTGGCCCACCTGGATCGAGGTGCGCAGCTCGCAGCCGGTGCTGGCCTGCCTGGGCAGCCAGTACGCCGGCTGGAGCCTCGCGGCCACGAAGGAGGAAACCGGCGGCAAGAAGTTCTTCTCGCTCGGCTCGGGCCCGGCGCGCGCGCTGGCCGGCAAGGAAGCCCTCTACCAGGAACTCGGCTACCGCGACCGCGCCGACTGCGGCGTGCTGGTGATGGAGGTCGACCGGCCGCCGCCGCCGGTGATCATCGACAAGCTGCTGCACGACTGCGCACTGAAGCCCGAGGGACTGACGATCATCCTGACGCCGACCACCAGCCCGGCCGGCACGACGCAGATCGTCGCGCGCGTGCTGGAGACGGCCTTGCACAAGGCGCACACGCTGGGCTTCGCGCTGCACCACGTCGTCGACGGCGTGGCCACCGCGCCGCTGCCGTCGCCGACACCCGACGGCGTGCAGGCGATGGGCCGCACCAACGACGCGATCCTCTACGGCGGCCAGGTGCACCTGAGCGTGCGCGGCGACGATGCGGCCGCGCTGGCGCTGGCTCGGCACCTGCCGTCCACCACATCGAGCGACCATGGCCGCTCGTTCGCCGACATCTTCAAGGAGGCCGGCTACGACTTCTACAAGATCGACGCCGGCCTGTTCGCACCGGCCGAGGTGTGGGTCAGCAACCTCGACAGCGGCCACACCTGGCATGGCGGCGCGCAGAACATGGCGCTGCTGCGGCAGCTCTGGCTGCAGGAGCTGTGATGC
>NZ_JBFUCB010001044.1:0-1095 GCF_056405435.1 Rhizobacter sp. P1_G5
GCCGCGGGCCACACCGCCGGCGGTCGCCTATCCGACCTCGTATGCACCGATGCCGCCGACACCGCAGGCAGCGGTCGGCGCGCCCGCGTCGACGGCGATGCGGCCGATGCCGCCGACCCGGCCGATGGCGTCCACCCAGCCGGATTCACCGCTGCAGCGCTACGTGAACCAGTTGATCGAGCTGACCGGCATGGTCAGCTGCTGCGTGTTCGACATCGCGAGCGGCCAGGACCTGGTGCATGCCGGTGCGCGGCCCTCCCCCGACATCCTGGCCCACCACGGCGCGGCACTGATCGGCGCGATGACCGCGACCGCCCGCACGATGGGCCTCGGCCACGCGGTGCCCGAGGCGGCCATCACGCTCGGCTCGCACCACCTGCTGCTGCGCCCCGTGCCCAACCATCCCGGCGTGGCGCTGCATGCGGTGCTCGACAAGGCGCAGGCGAACCTGACGCTGGTCAGGCTGCAGGTCGGCCGGATGGACAACCTGCTGGACTGACCCGGTTCAGTGCACGACGCGCGAGAAGCTGAACTCCGAGCCGTTCACGTCCACCGGGATCACGTCCTTCGGCCCGAACCTGCCCTCGAGGATCAGCTTCGAGACCGGGTTCTCGATCTTCTGCTGGATCGCCCGCTTCAGCGGCCGCGCACCGAACACCGGATCGAAGCCGACCTGGGCCAGCGCCGCCAGTGCGGCCGGTGACACGTCGAGCTTCATCTCGAGCTTGTCCAGCCGCTGCTCCAGCACCTTCAGCTGGATCCTCGCGATCGCCTCGATGTTCTTCGCGTCCAGCGAATGGAACACCACCGTCTCGTCGATGCGGTTCAGGAACTCCGGGCGGAAATGCTGCTTCACCTCGGCCCACACCGCGTCGCGGATGGCCTCGGGGTCCTGCCCCGCCATCTGCATGATCTGGTGCGAGCCCAGGTTCGAGGTCATCACGATCACCGTGTTCTTGAAGTCCACCGTGCGGCCCTGCCCGTCGGTCAGCCGGCCGTCGTCGAGCACCTGCAGCAGCACGTTGAAGACATCGGGGTGCGCCTTCTCCACTTCATCGAGCAGCAGCACGCTGTATGGCTTGCGGCGCACCGCCT
>NZ_JBFUCB010001045.1:0-1089 GCF_056405435.1 Rhizobacter sp. P1_G5
CGTCTCGTCGGTCAAGGTGAAGGCGGGCTACAAGGTCCAGCTGTTCCAGCACATCAACTACGGCGGCAGCTCGGTGACGCTGACGGCCGACACCGCGAACCTGGTGTCGCTCGGCTTCAACGATGCCGCGTCGTCGCTGAAGGTCACCGCGCCCACCACGACCACCCCGCCGACGGGCACGTCGCCGGTGTCGGGCATCCAGGTCGCGCAATCGCTGCTGTTCAACAGCGACGACAGCGCGCTGGTGCTGGTCTCGGGCAAGGCCGCGCTGGTCAAGGTCAACGTCACGAGCGGCGCCACCGGCGGCACCAAGCCGAGCGGCACGCTGCGTGTGACGAGCGCCAACGGCAGCACCCGCGACATCCTGCTGACGGCACCCACCGGCGCGCTGCCGGCCAACGTGCCGGCCGTGCCGAGCTTCACCGATTCGTACACCGCCACCGTGCCGGCCGACCTGGTCAAGACCGGCGTGAAGTTCACCGCGCTGATCGGCAGCAGCGCCGGCACGACGATCACGCCGCGCGTCGGCGGCGGCACGCCGATGAAGTTCGTCCCGATCGCGATCCAGATCGCCGGCACCGTCGGCAAGCTGCCGGCCAGCCAGGGCGCTCACCTGCAGGCGTTGTTCCCGGTCTCGTCGGTCACCGTGCAGTCGCACCCGACCTACGTGTCGAGCCGCGTGACCACGCTGCCGACCACCGATGCCGGCTGGAGCGATGCGTTCGGCAAGATCCTCGGCGAACTGGCCGATCTGCATTCGCTGGAAGGCGCGGCGAAGCACGACCACTACTTCGGCTTCATCCCGAAGCGCACCTGGGGCCTCGCTGGCCTGGCCTACCTGAGCAGCCACTCCGGCGTCGGCTTCGACATGCCCGACCAGCCGACCACCGTGCGCGACGTGGTGGCCCACGAAATGGGCCACAACTTCTCGCTGCCCCACGCGGCCTGCGGCGGCGCCGGCAGCCCGGACCCGGCCTACCCGTACCCGGATGCCAACCTCGGCAAGGCCGGCCGCTACGTCTGGCCGTACCTCGCGGACAGCAACACCTTCTACGACCCGCGCCCGACCGATCGCCACGACATCATGAG
>NZ_JBFUCB010001046.1:0-1080 GCF_056405435.1 Rhizobacter sp. P1_G5
CCTTTATTCGCTGGCTTAACTTGCAGTTGCCGGCGGATCTGTACCAGTTGGTGGCTTCCGAGTGGAACTCGGTTGGTATTTTCTATTCCGGGGCATTGGCAATCACCACTCTTGATGCTCGTTCGTTAGATGGCAAGGGTAAGAAGCTTGAAAACAATGTGATGGTCGGCGGTGATCTGTCGGATCGGCTTATAGGGGGCAAGGGTAGTGATGTGCTGGTTGGGGTAAATGGTAATGATATATTGGAAGGGGGCGGGGATAATGATGTTCTATTCGGTGGGCAAGGGCACGACAAGCTTTTCGGTGAAGGTGGTGATGACTCCCTAATTGGTGGGGGCGGCAACGATGAACTCGATGGTGGCTCAGGCGCTGACACTTACATAATTGGAGTCAATGAAGGAACCGACACTATTTTGTCGAGCGATGTTTCTGATGTTTTGAAGCTTGCTGGACGCACTCTGAATGGCAGTGGTACACTCCTGTCTAGTTCAAATGGGATTACTATTTGGATAGACGAATCAGATGTCAATGCACCAATCACCTACCTTCTCGATGCGAATTTTTCCGAGTTGACATTGCTCCGTCCCGGTGGGGCGGTAATAATCAAGGACTTTCAGAATCTTGATTTCGGAATAAGACTGCCTGGTACGCCGCCAGCAGTGAATCCAATAAATCCTCTGCAGACCGTCAATTTTGCTGTCTCAGACGCCACGCAACAATATGCCGCTTGGGCTGGCACYGGCCGCGTGGCGAGTAACTTTACCGATATTGCCGCCGGCTTCTACCGCGTCGAAGGCAGCAAGGGCAGCGACGTGATGACCGGGGGCGCTTCGCTCGGCAGCAGCGCCACCAGCCCCGCGTCCTTCAACGCCACGCAGATCGTCGGCCGCGCCGGCGACGACCGGCTGTTCGCGGTGGTCGAGCAGACCGAGGCGCAGGCCTTGGCCGGCACGCCGCTGCTCACCGCGCAAGAAGCCCCGCTGCTCGACGGTGGCCAGGGCAACGACTTCATCGTCGGCAGCAGCGTCGACGACCTGGTCTTCGGCGGGCAGGGCGACGACCGCATCATCACCGGTGCGG
>NZ_JBFUCB010001047.1:0-1072 GCF_056405435.1 Rhizobacter sp. P1_G5
GCTTCGAGCAGCGCGGCCCGTACTGGCTGTACGCGGCGCGCATCGGTTCGGAGCTGCTGCTGCGCGTGGGCAAGCACGACGCGGCGCGCCAGATGTTCGAGGCGGTGCAGAAGACCGGCGCGATCCCGTGGGCGCGCCTGGGCATTGCGCGCAGCCAGCTCGACGCCGGCCAGCCGGGCCCGGCGCTGCGCACGCTGGAAAGCCTGATCGGCGACCACCCGAGCTTCGTCGATGCGTACGACGTGATGGGGCGGGTGCAGGTCGAGCAGGGCGACCTGCAGAGCGCGCTCGACACCTACAAGCGCGCCACCGCGCTGACGCCCGGCTCGATCACCCGGCTGCAGAAGCACGGGATGCTCGCCTTCTACATGGGCGACCGCGACGAGGCGGGCCGCATGCTGGAGCGCGCCGCGTCGGTGGGCATCAGCTCGAAGATGTTCGACTACCAGACGCTGGTGCTGCTGGCCTTCACGCGCTTCCACCAGCGCGATTCGAAGAGCCTGCAGCGCTGCCTCGACAACCTCCAGCACGCGCTGGAGAAGGTGCCGCAGAGCCGCCGCCTGCAGCGCTTCACCGCGGTGGTCAACGTGTTCAACCTGATGCTGCAGAAACAGCTCGGCGCGGCGATCGCCGCGGTGCGCGAGATCACGCGCGAGCTGCGCGAACCGGGCTTCGACATGGAAGCGGCGTGCAACGTGCTGAGCATGCTGTCGCAGCTGACCGCCGCCGAGCTGAACCTGGACGGCGCCGACGACTGGGTCGACGCGCTGGCGCTGCGCTTCGCGAGCGCGAAGGGGCTGGCCGAACTGCTGGCGTGCACCGCCTCCAGCCACCCGCCGCACGCGCAGCGCGTGCGCGACGCGCAGCAGCGCATCAACGAGATGGCCGAGCAGGCGGTGTCGCACACGCTGTCGGGCGACCACCGCGGCGCCGTGCAGCTGCTGCTGGCGCATGGCGAGCGCACGCTGAACGGCAAGCTGATCGAGATGGCGCGCATGACCCTGCAACGCCACCACGAGAAGATCGCCGATGGCGGGCCGCTGCAGGAGCGCGTCGAGGCATTGCGCAGCCG
>NZ_JBFUCB010001048.1:0-1068 GCF_056405435.1 Rhizobacter sp. P1_G5
GGCATATGGATGCCCATTCTCGATGGCAGTCCCAATGGCGGTGAGTTGCTCTCTAGTCATGCCGCGGTATTCGCCGTCGATCTCATACGCCGTCGAGAGGATGAACGCCTTGGCTTTGTCCTCAGCAGCGTGCGGCTGAAAGTGGCAGATGACGCACCCGGCGGAGAGGGTCCGCTTGATGTTTCCGCAATGAACGCAGACTGCCAGCATCACACGGGCACCTCCATCACACATCGTCCAGCCTGATGCAATGCGTCTGCATACGCCGTTCAAGCGACGATCACCTGGACAACGAGATAGATGACGAAAGCAAGAAACAACATGGCGGGAGTGAACCAGAACAGCAGCACCATCGGCAGCGTCCACCGGCGTCGGTAGGCATCGAGCTCCGACAGATGCTTCACCATTGCCTCGACGTCACCCTCGGAAATGCAGTCGTGACGGCCCGATGCGATGCACTCGCCGAGCCTCGTCAATTCGTCGTCCGACTTGGGCAGATCCATCGCATCCCACTGAAAGTCCGACGACAACAGCAAGCTCTTCGCGAAGTCGTGGGCAGACGCAGGCACTCGATTGCACGCCGAACACGACATGTCGTAGGCTGCCTTGCGTTCGCCGCAAAAAATGCAGATGGACCAACTCATCTACAGCCGCACTCCGGATCCTGATTGGCCAGCGTCCCTGTTATGTAGCCACTGGCACCACCCACACTTGCAGTACCCAAGATCGTGCCACTCGCACCGATTCTTCCCAAGGCCATGGCGGCTTGCGTAGCACCGGTCCTTGTTGCACCCGGCCCGAGAAAACCTCCGAGAAAGGAATTCACCCGCTGCGGCATCTGAACCAAATTCAGTCCAGCGTTGGTGAGTCCCGAGGGAAGCCCGATCGATGTTCCAAATGATCGAGACACAATCCAATGGTCGAGGCTGGAAGTCCCAGCGCCACCTCTGGCCGTCCAATACCCCTTGCTGATAGTGGCCCATCGCCGAGGGTCCCAGAAGAATCGCCCCACCCCGGCAAGGCCTRCCCGGCCCACGAGGCCCGCCCCTGACCCCATCAGCGCCCACG
>NZ_JBFUCB010001049.1:0-1067 GCF_056405435.1 Rhizobacter sp. P1_G5
CGCTGGTAGAACGCCGGCAGTTCGAGGTAGGGCGCCGGGTCGGCCATGTACTCGGCCAACCCATGCTGCACCGGCGTGTTGACGGTGAAGACGTTGAACTGGTGCACCTTGCGGAACTCGGCCGTGAGCGGCGCGGGCGCCGCGACGTAGCCGACCTTCCAGCCGGTCACGTGGTAGGTCTTGCCGAAGCTCGAGACGATGAAGCTGCGCGCGGCCAGCTCCGGGTGGCGCGCGACGCTTTCATGCCGCTGGCCGTCGTACACCATGTGCTCGTAGACCTCGTCGGCGATCACGAACACGTCGGTCGGGCGCAGCAGCTCGGCCAGCTGCTGCATCTCGGCGGCGGTCCAGACGGTGGCGCTCGGGTTGTGCGGCGTGTTGATGATGATCGCGCGGGTGCGCGGCGAGAGCGCGGCGCGGATGCGCTCGAAATCGGGCCGGAAGGTGCGGGGCGTCAGCGGCACGTGCACCGCGGTGCCCCCCGCCAGCACGATGTTCGGCTCGTAGCTGTCGTAGCACGGGTCGAGCACGATCACCTCGTCGCCCGGGTGCACGATCGCGAGGACCGCCGTGATGATGGCCTGCGTCGCGCCGGCGGTGATCGTGATCTCGGTGCCGGGGTCGTACGCATGGCCGTACAGCGTGGCGATCTTCGCGGCCACCGCCTCGCGCAAGGCCGGCACGCCGGTCATCGGCGGATATTGGTTCAGGCCGCGGTGCATCGCGCCGCTCACCGCATCGAGCAGCCGCGGGTCGCCGTCGAAATCGGGGAAGCCCTGGCCGAGGTTGACGGCGCCGTGCTGCTGCGCAAGGGCCGACATCACGGTGAAGATGGTCGTGCCGACCTGCGGCAGGCGGCTTGCGATGGTGGGGGTTCGCAGGGTGGTCATGGCGGGTGGATCAGGGCTGATGGATCTCAGAGCTGGTAATCGTGTCCGGCGTCGGCGGCGTCGCCGCTCATCGCGCGCGCGATCAGCCCGCGGTTCAGGCGGTCGGACAGCATCTCGGCGAACGCGTAGACGAAGTTGCGCAGGTAGGCGCCGCGCTTGAACGCGACGCGCGTGACG
>NZ_JBFUCB010001050.1:0-1066 GCF_056405435.1 Rhizobacter sp. P1_G5
CACTTCGTTCGTTGTGGTCAAACAGTGGGCGACAGTCAGTGCACGAAGCGTGCTGCGCACGCGGGCCATGAAACCAGCCAGCTCCGGCGCCCCGCCCTGATTGGCGCTCCACAGACTCCCCGCACGCGCCTTTGTTCGCGCCGATGCCGTCAGTCCGGCGGTCACCGACTCGCTACCAAGGCGTCACGGGCGGCACCTCGCACGGCCCCGGCATGTCGATGGTCTTGAAGTCCGACGGCCCGACGATCTCGATGTACTCCATGTCGGGCGAGTAGTCGAACAGGTAGTGCACGATGCCAGGGCGCTGGTGCACGCAGTCGCCGGCCGAGACCAGCGTCTCCTGGTCCTCGTACATGAACTTCGCCCACCCCTTGGTCATGATGACGATGTGGAATTCCGCCTCATGACGGTGCCAGCCGGTGCCCTTTTCGGGTGCCATGTTGGCCTTGACCAGCTGCGCCAGCACCCGGCCCCGGGTGGCTTCCTCGACGCCGAGGTCGCGGTACAGGAAGAAATCCCGCAGCCCGTCGCTGCGCCAGGCGGTGTCACCCGGCTTCACGTGTGAGAACTTCGTGGTGGCGCTGTCCAGCATCGCAAACCTCCAGCGTTCAAACGGTGCCCGGCGGCATGCATGAAGCGTTCCACGCCGGGAGTTAAAGTCTCGCGCGAYGACAGGGGAACACCATGACGAAATCAGCGATCGGGCTGCTGGTGCTGGGCTGCATGGCCGGCTRCGCCAACTACGAACCGCCCAAGGCCTGGGAAAAAGGCCATCTCGCGAAGCCCGAGATGACGATGGGCGGCGATGCGCTGGAGCAGCGCTTCGAGCAGCACATCTACACCAGCAAGGAAAACGCGTCCGGTGGCTACGGCGTCGGTGGTGGAGGCTGCGGATGCAACTGACCGCCCCCTTCGGCACCCTTGTGCTCGCCGCGCTGGCCTTGCCCGGCGTCTGGCATTCGTCAGCGCGGGCCGAGAACGCCCCCGAGCAAGGCCTCATCGGCCTGCGCTTCCTGAACTACCAGGACTCGCAACCCGGCTGGAAACGCATCACGGTGAACTCACC
>NZ_JBFUCB010001051.1:0-1063 GCF_056405435.1 Rhizobacter sp. P1_G5
GTTCGACCTGGCGCCGCAGCAGATTCGCGTCGTGCTGCACCCGCAGAGCGTGATCCATTCGATGGTGGTGCTGCGCGACAACTCGGTGCTGGCCCCGATGCGTTCGGGGAACGACAGGCTGTAGGCGATCGGCACGCGCATGTCGGGCGTGCCGAGCTGGGCCAGCACCGAGTTGTCGCGCAGCACCACCATCGAATGGATCACGCTCTGCGGGTGCAGCACGACGCGAATCTGCTGCGGCGCCAGGTCGAACAGCCAGCGCGCCTCGATGACCTCGAGCGCCTTGTTCATCATCGTCGCCGAGTCGACCGAGATCTTGCGGCCCATCACCCAGTTGGGATGCGCGCAGGCCTCGTCGGGCGTCACGCTGTGCAGCGTGGCCGGATCGCGGCGGCGGAACGGGCCGCCCGAGGCGGTGAGCAGCAGGTGGTCGATGCGCTGCGGCCAGGTGCTGCGGTCTTCCGGCAGGCACTGGAAGATCGCCGAATGCTCGCTGTCGACCGGCAGCAAGGTGGCGCCGCCGGTGCGCACCGCGTCCATGAAGAACGCCCCGCCGACGACCAGCGCCTCCTTGTTGGCCAGCAGCAGCCGCTTGCCGGCGCGCGCCGCGGCCAGGCACGACGGCAGCCCGGCGGCACCGACGATCGCAGCCATCACGCTGTCGACCTCGGGGTGGGCGGCAACCTGTTCCAGCGCGGCCGCGCCTTCGAGCACTTCGGTGGCGGCGCCGGCCTCGCGCAACGCGCTGCGCAGGCGCTTCGCGTGCGCCGGATCCGTCATCACCGCGAAGCGGGGCTTCCATTGCAGGCACTGCGCGAGCAGCTCGTCGCTGCGGCTGTGCGCCGACAGCGCGAACACCTCGAAGCGCCCGGGATGGCGCGCCAGCACGTCGAGCGTGCTGGTGCCGACGCTGCCGGTGGAGCCGAGGATGCACACCCGCTGGCGGGGAGACGAGACTTCTGACATCGGTAGGCCTGGCAAGAAGGTGGCGTGGCGCAGGAGTGCGGCCGGAGGGTGCCGGGGGCCGCTACAGCGAGCTGAGCGCCATCGCGATCGGGAACAC
>NZ_JBFUCB010001052.1:0-1060 GCF_056405435.1 Rhizobacter sp. P1_G5
GGCGTCGCCACCGCCGCGCAGGCCGAGCTGCCGGTGCTGATCGAGGCGCTCGGCACCGTCACCCCCGCCGCCACCGTCACCGTGCGCGCGCAGGTCTCGGGGACGTTGACCCGCGTGCTGTTCAAGGAAGGCCAGCTGGTGAAGAAGGGCGAGCTGCTCGCCACCATCGACGCCCGCCCGTACGAGATGGCGCTGCTGCAGGCGAGCGGCCAGCGCCTGCGCGACGAGGCCCAGCTCGATGCCGCCCGCGTCACGCTGACGCGCTACCAGACGCTGCTGTCGCAGGACTCGATCGCCCGCCAGGATGTCGACACCCAGGCCGCGCTCGTCAAGCAGCTCGATGGCACCTTGATGACCGACAAGGCCTCCGAAGGCACCGCCCGCCTGAACCTCGCCTACACCCGCATCACCGCGCCGGTCGGCGGGCGCATCGGGCTGCGCACCGTCGACGAGGGCAACCTGGTGTCGTCGGGCGACACCACCGGCATCGCGGTGATCACGCAGACCGAACCGATCGACATCGCGTTCTCGATCCCGCAGGATCGCCTGCCCGCCATCCAGGCCCGCGTCGCCAGCGGCGCCCAGCTGCCGGTCGCCGCCTACGACCGCACCCGCACCAGCAAGCTCGAGAGCGGCACCTTCTCCACCTTCGACAACCTCGTCGACACCACCACCGGCACCGTGAAGGCCAAGGCCCGCTTCCCGAACCAGGGCGGCGCGCTGTTCCCGAACCAGTTCGTCAACGTGCGCCTGCTGCTCGACACCGTGAAGGGCGCCGTCGTGGTGCCGATCACCGCGCTGCGCAACGGCCGCGACGGCGACTACGTCTACGTGCTGCAGCCCGACCGCACCGTGCAGCAGCGCACCGTCACGCGCGGCCAGGCGACGGTCGACAAGGTCTCGATCACCGCCGGGCTCGAGGCCGGCGAGCGGGTCATCACCGAAGGCGCCGACCGGCTGAAGGACGGCGCGCGCGTGACGCTCTCGGCCGACCGCGCCGCGTCGGGCGCGCAGGGCGCCTCGGGCCCGGCCGGTGCGTTCCCGCCGGGCCGCCGTGCCT
>NZ_JBFUCB010001053.1:0-1058 GCF_056405435.1 Rhizobacter sp. P1_G5
CGGTGAGCCACCAGCTGCGCACGCTCGAGGACGCTCTCGGCGTGCAGCTCTTCACGCGCAACAAGACCCGGCTCAAGCTGACGACGCACGGCGAGGCGCTGCTGCCGTCGGTGCGCTCGGCGTTCCAGTCGATCGCATCGGCCGCCGCGCGGCTCGGCGACGCGGTGATGGTCGGCGACCTCGTCGTCTCGGCGCCGGTCGGCCTGAGCTCGCGGCTGCTGACGCGCCACATCGGCGAGTTCCTCACCGCGCACCCCGACGTGCACCTGCGGCTGGTCGCGTCGAACGACGACAAGGAGGTGTATGCGCCGTCGGTCGATGTCTGCATCCGCTATGGCACCGGCATCTGGCCCGACCGGCAGGTGCGGCTGCTGAGCCCGGTGACGATCTACCCCGTCTGCAGCCCGGCGCTGATCAACGGACCGCAGGGCGTGCGCACGCTGGACGACCTGCGCCACCACCTGCTGCTGTGCGAGGACGGCGGCGCCGAATGGACGCGCTGGCTGCTCGCGGCCGGTGCGCGCACCGACGGCTTCCGGATGACCGAGATGGGCAATGCGCACATCGCGATCGAGGCGGCACTGCACGGCCAGGGCGTCGCGCTCGGCGACAGCCTGCTGGTCGGCGACGACCTCGCCGAGGGCCGGCTGGTGCGGCTGTTCGCGCAGAGCGTGCCGGCCCGGCATGCGTACTACATGGTGTGCCGCCACGAGGTCTGCGAGAGCCCGCTGGTGGCGGGGTTCACCGACTGGGTGCTGGGGAAGGTGCACGCCGGCTCGGCGCCGGGGTGACGTCCGAGGTGACGATCAGGCCCGGTACTGAACGCCGGGCAGCACGCACAGCATCTCGTACGCGAGGTTCGCACCGACCAGCGCGGTCGTGCCCTGCGGGTCGTACGGCGGCGAGATCTCCACCAGGTCGGCGCCGACGAGGTCGAGCCCGCGCAGGCTGCGGATGATCTCCAGGCCCTGCTGCACGCTGAGCCCGCCGATCTCCGGCGTGCCGGTGCCGGGCGCGAACGACGGGTCGAGGCCGTCGATGTCGAAGCTGAGGTAGAC
>NZ_JBFUCB010001054.1:0-1052 GCF_056405435.1 Rhizobacter sp. P1_G5
GGTGAGCACCAATGCCAGGTAGTAGCCGCCCAGCGCGTAGGCGGCCAGCACCAGCACCGGCAGCGCCACCTGCTGCGGCCACTGGCCGAGGATCAGCGGCCGCACCAGGTCGACCGCGGCGGTCAGCGGCAGCACATGCGCGATCACCTGCAGCCAGCCGGGCATCTGCTCGATCGGGAAGTACACGCCCGACAGGAAGGTCATCGGCGTCATCACCAGCGTGAAGTAGTAGGTGAAGAAATCGTAGCTCTGCGCCAGCGCGTTGAACACCAGCGCGATCGAGGCGAATGTCACGCCGATGAAGCACAGCACCGGCAGCGCGAGCAGCATCGTCGGCGCCCGGCTGATCCCCAGCACGAAGATCACCGCCATGATCGCCGCCACCGTGAACACCGACTTCATCGCCGCCCACAGCATCTCGGCGAACACGATGTCGTCGAGCGCGATCGGCGCGTTCATGATGCTGTCCCAGGTGCGCTGCACCTGSATGCGCGAGTAGGCCGAGTACAGCGCCTCGAAGGTCGCGGCCAGCGCACCGCTGACAGCGATGCTCCCCGACGCCAGGTACTCGATGTACGGCAGCCCCTGCACCTGGCCGATCATCGAGCCGAGCCCGTAGCCGAACGCCACCAGCGTGATCAGCGGCTCGGCGATGTTGCCCAGCACGCTCGGCACGGCGAGCTTTCGCCACACCAGCAGGTTGCGCAGCACCACCGGCCAGAAGCGTGCGGTGATGCGGGGAGCGGCATAGAACGAGATCAGCATCGTCGGCCCTTCATGCGTCGTCGCGGATCTGGCGACCGGTCAGCTTCAGGAACAGGTCCTCCAGGTTCGCCGGCCGGTGCAAGGTGCGGATGTCGTGGTGCTGCGCCAGCGCCTGCAGCAGCGGTTGCGGCCGGCGCAGGTAGAAGAACACCGTCTCGCCGCTGGTCTCGACGCGCTCGGCCAGGCCCGCATGCTGTGCCGCCATCGCGAGCGCACCATCGCCGAACACCTCGACGACGTCGCTCTCGAGGTGTTCGTTGATCAGGCCGCGCGGCGTGCCCTCGGCG
>NZ_JBFUCB010001055.1:0-1047 GCF_056405435.1 Rhizobacter sp. P1_G5
GAGCACGCCATGACCCAGGCCGACCAAGGTGGGGCATCTCCCGCAGATTCCGCAGACGCCGCTGAACTGCAGCAATCGGCCGAGCACGGCCTGTACGACCCGGCGAACGAGCACGATGCCTGCGGCGTCGGCTTCGTCGCCCACATCAAGGGCCACAAGGCGCACAGCATCGTCGCGCAGGGCCTGAAGATCCTCGAGAACCTCGACCACCGCGGTGCGGTCGGTGCCGACAAGCTGATGGGCGACGGCGCCGGCATCCTGATCCAGATTCCTGACGAGTTCTACCGCGCCGAGATGGCGGTGCAAGGCGTCGTGCTGCCACCGCCCGGCGAGTACGGCGTCGGCATGATCTTCATGCCGAAGGAGCACGCGTCGCGCCTGGCCTGCGAGCAGGAGGTGGAGCGCGCGGTGCGGGCCGAAGGGCAGGTGCTGCTGGGCTGGCGCGAGGTGCCGGTCGACTCGGAGATGCCGATGTCGCCCACCGTGCGCGCCAAGGAACCGATCATCCGGCAGGTCTTCATCGGCCGCGGACCCGACGTGATCGTGCAGGACGCGCTCGAGCGCAAGCTCTACGTGATCCGCAAGACGGCGTCGAGCGCGATCCAGCGCTTGAAGCTCACGCACAGCCGCGAGTACTACGTGCCCAGCATGAGCTGCCGCACCATCATCTACAAGGGCCTGCTGCTGGCCGACCAGGTCGGCAAGTACTACCAGGACCTGCAGGATCCGCGCGTGATGTCGGCGCTCGCGCTGGTGCACCAGCGCTTCTCGACCAACACCTTCCCCGAATGGCCGCTGGCCCACCCGTACCGGATGGTGGCGCACAACGGCGAGATCAACACCGTCAAGGGCAACTTCAACTGGATGCGCGCCCGCGAAGGCGTGATGAAGTCGCCGGTGCTCGGTGACGACCTGAACAAGCTCTACCCGATCACCTTCGAGGGGCAGTCCGACACCGCCACCTTCGACAACGCGCTCGAGCTGCTGACGATGAGCGGCTACTCGCTCGCGCATGCCGCGATGATGATGATCCCCGAGGCCTGGGAG
>NZ_JBFUCB010001056.1:0-1046 GCF_056405435.1 Rhizobacter sp. P1_G5
GCTGAATGCCGACCGGATGCCGACCGTGGTGGAACTGCTGAAGCGCGAGGCGGCCGCGATCGGGCCGCAGATCCACCCGTTCGATCCGAGCCTGCGGCGGYCGGCACAGAGCCTGGCGTCGCGCTGATCCGGAAGCGGCCTGTCGGACGGCACTCCGTCGGATACACGGGCCGCTACCAATTGGGGGTTGCCGCCGATGGCGCCGCCTCTTCCAATGGGGGTCTCCGGAAGTGGATCCGGCAGGGAGAACAGATGAAGATGTCGTGGATCATCGCCTCGGCGTGCGCGCTGGGCGTGTGCGGCGTGGCGCAAGCCGGCGCGGGCTCGACGCCGGGTTCGGAACCCGGTTCCGCCTCGGCGAGCTTCACGCTCGGTACGCCGAGCGGGCTCGACACCGGCGAGCCGGGGCACTGGCTGGCGGACAACGGCTTTCAGGCGTCGATCGTGACGTCGCACAAGGTGCAGGAGGCGGGCGATCCGCGCTCGCTGAACCTGAAGTCGCGCCTGCTCGATGCGTCGGCGCGCGAGGGCACGCCGTTCGGCGAGGCGGCGATCGAATTGCCGAAACCATCGGGCGAGACGCTGTCGGCGCAGGCCTCGATCTCGCACGGCAGCGTATCGGCCGGCTGGCATGCCGATCACCAGGACGACGAGGCGAGTGCGACGGTCAACTGGCAGCGGCCCTTCGTGCTGAACCCGTTCGCGTCGGTGACGTTCTCGGGCATCGCGATGCTGGCGAACGCGGTGGCATCGACCCCTCTGCCGCGCTTCACCGAAGACAGCAGCCGGCCCGACCTGTACGTGCACCAGGCGGCGCTGATCTTCCGCGACGAGGCGTTCGGGACCAACGGCGTGAACCTGATCGCGAACATCTTCAACGAGAACCCGACGGCGCCCGGCACCGGCGTGCAGCAGCGGCTGCCGAGCTTCGACGACTTCACGTACAGCGCCGACCCGCTCGGCAACCTCTCGCTGACGGTGCACAACCACTCGGGCCAGGTGCTGTTCGGCAGCTTCGAGCTGTTCGCGTACAGCTGGAACAACAC
>NZ_JBFUCB010001057.1:0-1043 GCF_056405435.1 Rhizobacter sp. P1_G5
GCCCGCCAGGGCCGACCGCCGAGGCTGAGCCCCCAGCCCATCCCCTCACCCGCCGCGCCGCCACGCGACGCGACGAGACCCAATACACTGACGGCCCCATTCCAGCCCAGGTGCCGGCAACAGCCCGGCGGTCTTGCATGTCTCTTGCTCCCGACACGTTGCTGCAGTTGGTTCAACGCGCCGAGGCGCTGCTCAAGCGGCTGGAGGCGGTGCTGCCGCAGCCGCTGGTTGCGCCCGACTGGTCCGCGTCGATCGCGTTTCGGTATCGCCGGCGTGGGGCGTCCGGGCAACTGCTGCCGGTGCGTCATGTGGCGCATGTGCGGCTCAGCGAGCTGGTCGAGGTCGAGCCGCAGAAGGAGCGCCTGCTGCGCAACACCGCGCAGTTCGTGGCCGGCCACGCCGCCAACAACGTGCTGCTGACCGGCGCACGCGGCACCGGCAAGAGTTCGCTGATCAAGGCCTGCCTGAACGAGTTTTCCGATCGCGGCCTGCGCCTGATCGAAGTCGACAAGGCCGATCTCGTCGACCTGCCCGACCTCGTCGACCTGGTCGCCGACCGGCCCGAACGCTTCGTCGTGTTCTGCGACGACCTCAGCTTCGACGAAGGCGAGCCCGGCTACAAGGCGCTCAAATCCATCCTCGACGGCTCGATTTCGCAGGCGTCCGACAACGTGCTGATCTACGCGACCAGCAACCGCCGCCACCTGTTGCCCGAGTACATGAAGGAGAACCTCACCTACCAGCACACCGAGGATGGCGAGGTCCACCCCGGCGAGGTCATCGAAGAGAAGATCTCGCTCAGCGAACGCTTCGGGCTGTGGGTCAGCTTCTACCCGTTCAGCCAGGACGAATACCTCGCGATCGTCGCGCAATGGCTGCGCGGCTTCGGCGTCGGCGAGGACGAGATCGCCACCGCCCGCCAGCCCTCGCTGGTGTGGGCGCTGGAGCGCGGGTCGCGCTCCGGGCGCGTCGCGTTCCAGTTCGCAAAAGACTACGCCGGGCGGCACGCGTCATGAGTACCGCTGCCGAGCGCACGCCGGTCG
>NZ_JBFUCB010001058.1:0-1040 GCF_056405435.1 Rhizobacter sp. P1_G5
ATCCGCGCGCATCGCAGGCGATCGAGCCGCAGCCGGTCTTCATGCCGGCACCGTCGGCCGGCGCGCTGCTGCCCGGCAAGCTGTCGGCCAGTGCCTGCGAGGCGCTGCGCGCCTGCCCGTACCGCTTCCATGCGCTGCACCTGCTGAAGCTGCGCGAGCCCGGGGAGCTCGATGAAGAGGTCGAGAAGCGCGATTACGGCAACTGGCTGCACGCGGTGCTGCAGGCCTTCCACGAGACCCGCTCCGCCCCCGGCACGCCGGCCGACGAGACCGACCGGCTGCTGCAGCTGGGCCGCACGATGCAGGACCGCGCCGGCCTCGCCGACGAGGATTTCCTGCCCTACGGCGCCAGCTTCGAGCAGCTTGCGCCGCGCTATGTCGCGTGGCTGCACGAACGCGATGCGCAAGGCATCGAATGGGCCGAAGGCGAGCAGGCGCACGAGGTCCAGCTGCCGGCACCCGCGGCCGTCACGCTGCACGGTCGCATCGACCGCGTCGACCACCGCCGCGAAGCCGGTGCGCGGGTGCTGGAGCTGATCGACTACAAGACCGGCAGCGAGAGCGCGCTGCGCCAGCAGGTGCGCCAGCCGCTCGAAGACACGCAGCTCGCGTTCTATGCCGCGCTGATGCGCCCGCACACCGATGCGCCGCTGCAGGCCATCTACCTGCTGCTCGATGCCGGCCACGAGATCCGCCAGGTGGTGCATCCCGAGGTCGAGGCGAGCGCGCAGGCGCTGGTCGACGGGCTTGCCGGCGAGCTGGCCCGCATCCGCGCCGGTGTGGGGCTGCCGGCGCTCGGCGAGGGCCGCGTCTGSGAGTTCTGCGAGGCGCGCGGGCTGTGCCGCAAAGACCAATGGAGCGCGCGATGAACGCCCCGGCCTACCAGGCGGACGGCGCGCCGGTGTCGCGCGAGGCGTTCTACGCGATCGCCTGCGACCCGCAGCGCAGYGTSGTCGTCGAGGCCTGCGCCGGCGCSGGCAAGACCTGGATGCTGGTGTCGCGYATCGTGCGGGCGCTGCTCGACGGCGCGCGCCCGCAGG
>NZ_JBFUCB010001059.1:0-1038 GCF_056405435.1 Rhizobacter sp. P1_G5
GCGCAAGGGCGGGGCCTCGTGGTCCAAGGCCGAGAAGGCCGGCCTGAAGGTCGCCGAGATCGCCGATGCGGTGAAGGCCGCCGACGTCGTCATGATCCTGCTGCCCGACGAGCAGATCGCGTCCGTCTACAAGAACGACGTCGAGCCGCACATCAAGCAGGGCGCTTCGCTCGCGTTCGCGCACGGCTTCAACGTGCACTACGGCCAGGTCGTGCCGCGCGCCGACCTCGACGTGTGGATGGTCGCGCCGAAGGCCCCCGGCCACACGGTGCGCTCGACCTACACGCAAGGTGGCGGCGTGCCGCACCTGATCGCCGTCTATGCCGACAAGACCGGCAAGGCGCGTGACCTGGCGCTGTCGTACGCGGCAGCCAACGGCGGCGGCAAGGCCGGCGTGATCGAGACCAACTTCCGCGAAGAGACCGAGACCGACCTGTTCGGCGAGCAGGCCGTGCTGTGCGGCGGCGCCGTCGAGCTGATCAAGGCCGGTTTCGAGACGCTGACCGAAGCCGGCTACGCGCCGGAGATGGCCTACTTCGAGTGCCTGCACGAGCTGAAGCTGATCGTCGACCTGATCTACGAGGGCGGCATCGCCAACATGAACTACTCGATCTCGAACAACGCCGAGTACGGCGAGTACGTGACCGGGCCGAAGATCGTGACGGACGAGACCCGCCAGGCGATGCGCCAGGCGCTGAAGGACATCCAGACCGGCGAATACGCGAAGAGCTTCATCCTGGAGAACCGCGCCGGCGCCCCGACGCTGCTGTCGCGCCGCCGCCTGACGGCCGAGCACCCGATCGAGGTGGTCGGCGAGCAGCTGCGCGCGATGATGCCGTGGATCAAGAAGAACCGCCTGGTCGACCAGTCGAAGAACTGAGCGGCGCACCAGCCCGCCGACCCGAAAGGGCTGCACGCCGCGCGCGTGCGGCCCTTTTTCACGAAGGCGCTGCGGTATCCTTCGCGCCATTCCCCTCCACCCATGGCCCATGAGCGACGACGTGCACGACGGCGACCCCCACCTGCCAGATGCTGATG
>NZ_JBFUCB010001060.1:0-1038 GCF_056405435.1 Rhizobacter sp. P1_G5
TGGCGAGCGTGGCCGAGCCGAGCGCGAGCCACAGGCTGTTCCAGAACGACTGCATGAAATCCGGGTGCTCGAACACCGCGTGGAACCAGCGCAGCGAGAAGCTGGTGGTCGGCAGCGTCAGCGTGTTCTCGRGCGTGAAGGCGACCAGGCACACGACGACCAGCGGCGCCAACATGAAGGCGATGACGAGCGCGTTGAACGCGAGTGCGAGCGGGCCGTTGCGGTTCATCGTGACCTCATCCCAACGCACGGCGGTAGCGGCCTTCGACGAGCCGGTTCCAGCCCAGCATCACCGCGAGGTTGGCGGCCAGAAGCGTCAGCGCGATCGCGGCGCCGAGCGGCCAGTTCAGCTCGTGCAGGTACTCGTCGTAGACCACGGTCGCGACCATCTTGAGGCGGCGCCCGCCGAGCAGGCCGGGGATCGCGAACGAGCTGGCCGCGAGGCCGAACACGATCAGGCTGCCCGACAGGATGCCCGGCATCACCTGCGGCAGCACGATGCGGCGCAGCGTGGTGAACGGCGAGGCCTTCAGCGACAGTGCGGCGTTCTCGATGCCGGGGTCGAGCTTCTGCAGCGAGGTCCACACGGGGATCACCATGAACGGCAGCATCACGTGCACCAGCGCGATGACGACCGCCGTCTCGGTGTAGAGCAGCTTGAACGGACCGAGGCCGAGCGCGCCCAGCGCCGCGTTGACCAGCCCTTCGGGGCCGAGCAGCATGCTCCAGCCGAAGGCCCGCACCACCACCGAGACCAGCAGCGGCGCCAGCACCACCAGCAGCATCACCGAGCGCCACGGGTTGCGCATGCGGCTGAGCACGTACGCCTCTGGCGCACCGACCAGCACGCAGATCAGCGCCACCAGCGCGGCGATGCGGAAGGTGCGCCAGAAGATGCCGTGGTAGTACGGATCGCCGAACACCATCGCGTAGTGCGCCAGCGTGAACTCGCCGGCCCGCGCGCCGGTGGCCGGGTCGTAGACGTTGAACGACAGCACCGCGGTGAGCGCGAGCGGCACCAGCAGCAGGCCGGTGAAG
>NZ_JBFUCB010001061.1:0-1033 GCF_056405435.1 Rhizobacter sp. P1_G5
GCACTGAAACCGCGCCGCCGCAGGCCCTCGACATTGAAGCCGCGCACCGCGAGCGGGTTGCCGTCGACCATCATGTACGGCGGCACGTCCTGCGAGATCGCGCTGGAGAAGCCGACGAACGCGTAGGCGCCGATCTTCACGAACTGGTGCACGCCCGACAGCCCGCCGATCGTCACCCAGTCGCCGACGTGCACATGGCCGGCCAGCGTCGCGTTGTTGGCCAGCACCGTGTGGTTGCCCAGCTGCACGTCGTGCGCCAGGTGCACGTAGGCCATGATCCAGTTGTCGTTGCCGACGCGCGTGATGCCGACATCCTGCGAGGTGCCGGTGTTGAAGGTGCAGAACTCGCGGATCGTGTTGCGGTCGCCGATGTGAAGCTGCGTCGGCTCGCCGGCGTACTTCTTGTCCTGCGGCACCGCGCCGAGCGACACGAACTGGAAGATCCGGTTGTCGCGCCCGATCGTCGTGTGGCCCTCGATCACCGCATGCGGGCCGATCGTGGTGCCTTCGTCGATGCGCACATGCTCGCCGATCACCGCGTACGGGCCGACGCTGACCGTCGCCCCCAGCTGGGCGCCCGGCGCGATCACGGCGGTGGGATGGATGGTGGCCATCGTTGCGCTCCCCGAATCAGCTGACCTTGCGCATCGTGCACATCAGCTCGGCCTCGACGGCGAGCTCGCCGTCGACCGATGCACGCGCCTTGTACTTGTAGATGCCGGCCTTCACGCGGTCGACCGCCACGTCGAGGATCAGCTGGTCGCCCGGCTCCACCGGCCGCTTGAAGCGCGCGCCGTCGATGCCGACGAAGTAGTAGACGGTGTCGCTGTCCGGCGTATCGCCGGTCGTCTCGAACGACAGCAGCGCCGCCGCCTGGGCCAGCGCCTCGAGCATCAGCACGCCCGGCATCACCGGGCGGTGCGGGAAGTGGCCGGTGAAGAACGGCTCGTTGATCGTGACGTTCTTCAGCGCCTTGATGCGCACGCCCTTCTCCATCTCCAGCACGCGATCGACCAGCAGGATCGGATAGCGG
>NZ_JBFUCB010001062.1:0-1027 GCF_056405435.1 Rhizobacter sp. P1_G5
GTGTGGGACCGCATCGAGGCCAACGAATTTGCCGACACGGTGACGCAGGCGCTGGCCGTGCGCTACCCGCAGGATCCGCCGCGCTTCATGGCGCGCACGCCGCACGGCTACTTCGAGCGCTCGGCGATCGAAGCCGACCTGCGGGCCGGCGGCTGGCGCGAGACGGTGCACTTCGAGACGCTGCCCGCGCGCAGCCGGGCCGCGTCGGCGCAGGTGGCGGCCCGGGCCTACTGCGAGGGCACGCCGTTGCGCAGCGAGATCGAGGCGCGGTCTGCCGGCGACCTGGCCGAGGCGACGGCGGCCTGCGCCGACGCGCTGGCCGCGCGCTTCGGGCGGGGTGCGGTGGACGGGCAGATCCAGGCGCACATCGTCGCGGTGCGCAAGGACGCGTAGCCGGGCTGGCGTGAGCGCGCTTCAGCGCAGCGAGGTCAGCCAGTCGCAGCGCAGCCGCCGGGCCCGGTGCAGCCAGCGCCGCAGCGCCACATAGCGCCCGGGTACGAAGAACAGCAGCACGCAGGCGCCGGCCACGACCGGCTGGCGCAGCAGCAGCGAGGCCGGCAGCCCCATCCAGCCCATCACCCAGAGCGTCAGCACGGCATCCCAGGTGTGGTACTCGACCGGCTGCAGCTCGCGGTGGCCGACATGCCACTGCTTGACAGCCTGCAACTGGTCGAGCGTCATGGGGATGGACCGTTGGGTGTCAGGCCGCGAGCGGCATGGCGGCGGGCCTGCGGCGGCGTGCAGTCGCCAACTGCATCAACGCCAGTGCGCCCAGGCCGGCCAGCAGCAGCGAGGCGACCGGCAGTTCGGGCACGGCGCTGACCGAGACGCTGAGGATGTCAGCCGTCAGCACGACCCGGAAGATGTTGTAGTCGCTGATGCTGAACAGGCCGCTGGTCCACAGCGTGTTGAGCCACTGGGTGGTCGGCAGGCTGTTGCCCGTGAAGGACGTGTCCGGGCCGAACAGCGTCATGTTGTAGCCGACGTTGTTGTGCTGGGTGTTGAACGATACGGTGTCGCTCGAGGT
>NZ_JBFUCB010001063.1:0-1023 GCF_056405435.1 Rhizobacter sp. P1_G5
CTACAACGATGTGGCCCGGCAGTTGGGCCTGCACTGATCACCGAATGCGCAATCCCCTCGTTCTGCAGTTCCGCCCCGTCCACCCCCGTTCCCTGCGTCCCACCGTCCTCAGCATCGCGCTGGCGGCGGCATTGCATGCAGGATCGGCCTGGGCGGTGACCCCCTTCGAGTTGAAAGACATCCGCGTCGAGGGCCTRCAACGGTCCGATGCCGGCACGGTGTTCGCCTCGCTGCCGTTTCGCATCGGCGACACCTACAACGACGAGAAGGGCGCGGCGGCGCTGCGCGCGCTGTTCGCCACCGGCCTGTTCAAGGACGTGCGCATCGAGATCGACGGCAACGTCGTCGTCGTGATCGTCGAGGAGCGCTCGGTCATCGCGAACATCGACTTCGTCGGCCTGCGCGAGTTCGACAAGGACACGCTGACCAAGTCGCTGAAGGATTTCGGCATCGGCGAAGGCCTGCCTTTCGACAAGGCGCTGGCCGACCGCGCCGAGCAGGAGCTCAAGCGCCAGTACCTGACGCGCAGCCTGTACGGCGCCGAGGTCGTGACCACCGTCACCCCGCAGGAGCGCAACCGCGTCAACGTGACCTTCACGATCACCGAAGGCTYGGCCGCTCGCATCAGCGAGATCCGCATCCTCGGCAGCCATGCGTTCTCCGAAAGCACGCTGCTGGGCCTGTTCGACCTGAACGACGGCGGCTGGCTGAGCTGGTATACCAAGGCCGACCGCTACTCGCGCGCCAAGCTGACGGCCGACCTGGAGACGCTGCGCTCGTACTACCTGAACCGCGGCTACCTGGAGTTCCAGGTCGAGTCGACCCAGGTCGCGATCTCGGCCGACAAGCAGGACATCACGATCACCGTCAACATCAAGGAAGGCCAGCCCTACACGGTGACGGCGGTCAAGCTCGAGGGCGAGTACCTCGGCAAGGAAGAAGACTTCAAGAYGCTCGTCAAGGTGAAGCCGGGCGAGGCCTACCGCGCCGAGTCGGTGGCCGAGACGACCAAGGCCTTCACCG
>NZ_JBFUCB010001064.1:0-1017 GCF_056405435.1 Rhizobacter sp. P1_G5
ACGCTGACCTGGGTGCCGTTGGCCAACTCCACCAGTGGCGCACTCGGCCCGCGGTACACGAGCGACCGCGGCACGGCGAACGCGGCGGTGTTCCCGCTGTACGACAGCATCGATTCGTCGTACGTCGTCGCCACCGTCACGCGCGACAGCGGCGTCGGCAGCGGCCAGGTGATCGAGGAGTTCAGCTACCGCGGCCTCAAGCTGGCCCACGACGGGTATGGCCCGCGCGGCTTCCGCGAGGTGCGCCGCCAGCGGCAGGCGCCCGACGGCACGGTGCTGACGCAGGTACTGCAACAGCAGCAACGCCATCCCTACATTGGGCTGCCGGTGCGCAGCGAGACCTGGCGCAGCACACTCGACCAGGCGTCGGGGCTGGTGCTGTCCAGCGAAGTCAACGTGCATTGCGAGAGATCCGCCGGCGCAACTGCCGAAGCGAACGCCACGGCGGACGCACCGTGCCCGCTGGCGGCCGGCACGCGGATCCTGCGGCCCTATCTCTACAAGACCACCAAGACCGGCAAGGAGCCGGCCACCGGGGAGGCGTTGCCGGTCACCACGACCACCAACCGCTTCAACGACAACGGCGACCCGACGCAGGTGGACACGCTGACGAGCGGCAACGCGGCCGGTGTGGCGCAGACCGTCACGTCGACGGCGAAGTACGTCTATGCGGCCGACAACATCGCCGGGGACAACTGGTTGCTCGGCCGCCGTCAGGGCAGCACGCAGACGAATGTGGCGCCGAACAGCCTGGCGGCGGTCGGTGCGAGCGCTGGAACGGCAGCCGGTGCGAGCGCCACGCGCGGCACCGCGCCGGCGGCCGCGCTGAGCGCACCAGCCTTTGCGACCACGCAGATCGGGCAGAGCAGCGGCGCCACGGCGACGCTGAGCAACACCGGCGGCGTGGCGATGAACCTGACGGTGCCGACCGCTGCGGCGGTGTCGTCGGCATCGGGCAGCGAGTTCGGCTTTGCGGGCACGACCTGCGGTGCGAGCCTGGCGGCGGGTGCCTCGTGC
>NZ_JBFUCB010001065.1:0-1014 GCF_056405435.1 Rhizobacter sp. P1_G5
GTACACATCGGCCATGCGCATCTGAAGACCTGGCACCGCCGCCAGTCGTGCCCAGCCACGAACCAGGAGCGGGCGCAGCGAATCGCGCGAGGAGTACATCTGAAGGTTGGGCGCCAGTCGAGCTGCGACTTGGCGCGAGTCCGAGAAGGCGAGCACCTTGCGCCCGCGCAAGGGTGCAAAGCGGGTGGCTTCCGCGGCATTCGGTGCTTGAACCTGCAATTGCCGATTCAAGAGCACCTGGAAAGGCTGATCGCCTTTTGTTTCGTGGTCTTGCACAGAAGAGCGGCCTTGGTAGGCAAGACGTTCGCAGACCCCGCAGCGCTTGAATACGCCGGCCTCCGCGGCGTAGCTGCCGCCGCCGTCCTCGTCATCGTCCACGATCTCCGCGACGCGATTAGGGGGCAGATACACGCGACGCTGGCGAGGCCCCGGCTCCGGAGAGTTCAGGAGTCCAGAGACAAGGTCGTAGTTCGCCGCTACGCCCAAGTCATCTTCGTGCGGGCGCACCAGCAATATGTCCAGTGCCGCCAGATGATCGTAGTGATGGTCCCCGCTGTGCAACACCGACCCCGGTTCACGGGAGGTGACCGTTGGGTTCAACGGATCGTCACAGTACGCGCGCCCATAGGCCGAGCCGCAAACACGACAGGTGAAGTACTCCAGAATACGGGCGCCGCAGTCACAGAGCTCCTTGGGCTGGGTGAACAGCTTGCCCACCGCGCCGCGATGCTTAGCGTCCACTGCGGTGCAGTTGGGATCCATGCACGCCCACAGCCCACGAAGACCTCGGAAAAATGTGTGAACGCGGCAGGGCAACAAGCTGGGTTCATCCACTGCCTTGCGGGCGTTGGAGGCCAGCGCCCCGAGCGCCGTGACTGCCCGGTCTGCAACATGCTTGTCGACGGTCGGAAAGATGCTGGCGCCGAGCGCTTCCACAGCCTGCGCTGTGCCCATCGTCATGTTGACCAAGAGGGACAGCGGCGGGTAGTCCTCGAGGGCGTGGAAGAGGACGCC
>NZ_JBFUCB010001066.1:0-1011 GCF_056405435.1 Rhizobacter sp. P1_G5
GCCTGGAACACCACGTTCCAGCCCCGCTCCGGCACCGGCGGAACGTCGTAGCCGCCCGGCGCCTCGGCCGATGGAAGGTCGACGCCGGAGGCGGCCGCAGGCGCGGCGGCCGCCGATTCCTGCACGGGCGGCAGGACCCTGGCCACGCGCTCGCCGGGTTGCGGCACGGGTCGGACCCGCGGCGTCGCGACGCGGTCGGGGATCGGTGCGGGAATGGGTTCGGGGGGAATGGCACGCACCGACATCGGTGCCTGCCGATCGCTGTGGGTGAACACCGGCACCGGCCCGGCCCCGACGTACAGCACGGCACAGTGCAGCAACGCTGCCGCGACCGCTGCCGGCAGCAGGCGGGAACCCGGCGATGCGGGACCCCGGCCTGCCCTTGGAACGTTCAACGCCAGCAGGTTTGCACGTCGGTCGTGGTACCGCCGGTCACACCCTTCTTGCCGTTGTTGTCCAGCGTGAAGGAACCGCATTTGTCGCCGGTCATCACCCCCGTGGGCACGGCGGTCATCGTGTACGAGTTGGTTGCCGTGGCCGTCAGGCTCAGCGAGTAGTACTGCCCGCCCTCCGGGGGCACCGTCCCGAAGCGCTTCGGAAACTGGTCAGCATCCGTCACCAGCGTGCCGGCCGTGTTCTTCGAGTAGTCGTAGTTCTCGCTGTACCAGCGCTCCATGAACTGTTGCGCCGCCAGCATCTGCGTCGTCAGCTTCGCGCGGCGTCCCTTCGCGATGCTCTCGCGATAGGACGGGTACACGATGGCCGTCAGGATGCCGATGATGGCCACGGTGATCATCAACTCGATCAGCGTGAAGCCGCCCGCACGCCTTGCTCCGCTTCGCATGTCAATCCTCATGATCGAAGTCATCCTGTTATTTGGTCCGCAGGCCCGGAACCTCACGCCACTGGATCCGGGAGTTCGATTGCGAGAAGCACAAGTTGGTGTCGGTATCGCGCCCGATGCCGCGCAGGCTGCCCGAACCGTCCGGGCACTTGGGTGCCTTCGAGCAC
>NZ_JBFUCB010001067.1:0-1008 GCF_056405435.1 Rhizobacter sp. P1_G5
GTGCGGACCCCTTGTAGGGCACGATGAGGTATTCCATCTGGCCGGCGCGGCGCAGCATCTCGGTGCTCAGGTGCCCGGCCGACCCGGTCGAGCCGATCGCGAAGGTCAGCTTGCCCGGGTGGGCGCGTGCGTAGGTCAGCAGGCCCTTGACGTCGTTGAACGGCAGGTTCTTGTTGACGGCGATCGCCAGCGGCGCCTTGGCCACCAGCGCCACCGGCGCAAAATCCTTGACCACGTCGTAGGCCGCGGTCTTCTGCGTCATCGGCGTGGTGGTGAAGGTCGACGCGCTGAACAGCAGCGTGTAGCCGTCGCCCGGTGCGCGGGCCACCGCCGAGGCGCCGATGGTGCCGGCACCGCCCGCGCGGTTGTCGACGATCACCGTCTGGCCGAGTTGCTGGCCGAGTTTCTGGGCCAGAAGACGGCCCACCACGTCGAGCGTGCCGCCGGGCGGGAAGGGGATGACCATCGTGATCGGCTTGGCGGGCCAGGGTTCGGCGCGGGCGCCGGCTCCCAGGCCGAGCAGTGCGGCGGCAGCGGCGCAAAGGAGGAAGTGTTGGCGGTTCATGTCGGTCTCCTCAGCGCTTGAGCAGRCCGGCCTGGGCSACYGCTGCACGCAGCGCGGCCATCTCGGCATCGTTCGGYGCCTCGGTGGGCGGGCGCACGGTCGGCGAGTCSAGCACRCCGGCCAGGTACATCCCCATCTTCATGCGCGCATGCGCCTCGCCGGTCGGTTCGCCGCCGCCGTAGACGGCATCCTTCAGCGGCGTGATGACGGCCTGCACCGCGACGGCCCGCTTCAGGTCGCCGGCCTTCACGGCTTCCCACAGGTCGTTGATCAGGCTCGGGATGAAGGTCGCAAAGCCCACCAGCGCGCCGTCCACGCCTTGCACCATCGACGCCAGCAGGTACTCGTCGTGGCAGGTGAGGATCGCCTTGCTCGCATCGGCCTGGCGGATGGCGGCGATGTCGGCGGCGTACTTGTTCATGTCGCGCTGCCCCACCTTGAAG
>NZ_JBFUCB010001068.1:0-1006 GCF_056405435.1 Rhizobacter sp. P1_G5
GGCAAAGGGCGTCGATACCGCGGCGCACGAAACCGCCATCGCAAGCGGCGGAGACACGATCGCGGTAATCGGCACCCCCATCGATCAGGCGTACCCCAAGGAAAACTCGGCCCTGCAGCAGCAGATCGCGCGGGACCACCTTCTGATCAGTCAGGTGCCGGTGCTGCTGCATGCTCGTCGCCCACCCTCGGTCAATCGACTCTTTTTTCCTGAGCGCAACGTGACCATGTCTGCGCTGACGCAGGGAACCGTGATCGTCGAAGCCGGCGAAACCTCGGGGACCTTGATCCAGGCGCGCGCGGCCTTGAGCCAGGGCCGCAAGCTCTTCATCCTTGACAGCAACTTCCGCAATTCCAAGCTGACGTGGCCAGCGCGCTTTGAAGAAAAGGGCGCGATCCGCGTCAAGGACTTCGACGACATTCGCTCGCACCTCGATGCCGAAGCTGCTCAAGATTGACGACAGCAACCGCGACGCGCATCACTACCTCGGCCCAGAGGACCGGTGTTTCTACTTCCACGAGTACACGTCACACAAGGGCTACGCCTACAGCAAGGGCAACAGCTTCATCTCCAACCTGAAGAAGCCGGTGGCTCAGTGCGATGAACCGCATTACAAATTCAAGGCTCGGGCGATCCAGGACGGGGTGACGATGCTGAGGGCAGCCCTCGAGAAGTCACCCAACATCTTCAATTCGGCCACGTTCGTTCCGATCCCGCCGTCCAAGCCGCCCGGCGATCCCGACTATGACGACCGCATCATGCAGATCGTGATGGGCGCCTGCCAAGGCAAGGGGTCCGACGTTCGAAACCTGCTGGTGCAGACCGAGGCGTACGAGGCCTCGCACCTGCAGGGGCCTGGTGGATCCCGGCTCGGGCCTGATCAGCTGATGGCGCTGTACTCGCTGGATGCTGAAGCCCCGAGGGAGATCGTCATGCTCGTGGACGACGTGCTCACCACGGGGGCGCACTTCATCGCCGCAAAGCGCCGGATCCTGCAGGCCTACCC
>NZ_JBFUCB010001069.1:0-1006 GCF_056405435.1 Rhizobacter sp. P1_G5
GCTCAGGCCGTAGCACGCACGGGCATCGTCCTTCTTCGCCGCGCCCGGGCCGGTGCGGAAGTAGCCGCCCCAATCGACGGCTTGTGCAGAGGTGGCACTCAGCAGGCTGGCTGCGGCGGCAGCCAGGGCGAGCACGGTCTGGCGGTGGGGGAATGTCTTCACGGATCGTCTCCTTGGTTTTTGGAAGCACAGGTAGAACACAGGGCCTGGGGGAGCCCTGCAGGGGGAACGGGTGCGTCAGCCGCGCTTGCGGCTGGTTTCGAAGATGCGTTGCAGCAGGCAGAAGATGAACAGCAGCCCGCCGATCACGATGCGGGTCCACCATGAACTCAGGCTGCCGTCGAACATGATCAGCGTCTGGATGATCCCGAGCATCAGCACGCCGAACAGCGTGCCCAGCACATAGCCGACGCCGCCGGTGAGCAGCGTGCCGCCGATCACCACGGCGGCGATCGCGTCCAGCTCCAGCCCGACCGCGTGCAGGCCGTAGCCCGACAGCATGTAGAAGGTGAACACCACGCCGGCCAGCGCCGAGCAGAAACCGCTGACGGTGTAGACGCCGATCAGCGTGCTGCGCACCGGCAGGCCCATCAGCACCGCCGAATGCTCGTTGCCGCCGATCGCATACACCGTGCGGCCGAACTGCGTGTAGTGCGCGACGAACACTGCCAGCACCACCACCGCGAGCGCGATGATCGCGCTGACCGACAGCTCGGCGCCCTCCCACAGCGGCACGCGCAGCTGCGAGACCTCGGTGTAGAACGGGTTCGTGATGCTGACCGAATCGATGCTGATCAGGTAGCACAGGCCGCGCGCGAGGAACATGCCGGCCAGCGTCACGATGAACGGCTGCAGCCGGAAGCGCTGGATCAGCACGCCCTGCAGCGCGCCGAAGCCGGTGCCCATCAGCAGCACCAGCGGGAGCACCGCGCCCGGGCTCCAGCCGTGCTTCTCGACCAGCGAGGCCGACACCATCGTCGTCAGCGCGATCACCGACCCCACCGAC
>NZ_JBFUCB010001070.1:0-1004 GCF_056405435.1 Rhizobacter sp. P1_G5
ACCTGGGAGACCATCACCAGCGCCTCTTCGACATCAGGCTCCGGCGCGGCGGCGAGTGCAGGCGGCGCGGCCGCATCGGGCATCGCCGTGGCACCACTGCGGGCGTGGGCCGCTGCGCTGTTCGCCAGGCGGGCCGCTTCGTTGTCGACGCTGGAGACCGGCACGGCCTGCGCGGCAGGCTGAATGGCCTGGACGGCCTGCGTGGCGGCCGGCGCCGGGGCGATGCGCCCGACCGCTGCTGGTGCGGGTGTCGGCGAAACGGCCGCCCCTTCGGCACTACCCTCGCCCACCTTCGCGACGCGTGCGGCCGGTGCCGGTCTGGGTGCATTGGCAACCGGCGCGGGTGCGGGCGGCTTGACGTCGTCCTTGCCGTCGCGGACTTTGCGGGGCTTGTCCGAGTGGATCATGATCCAGCGGAAGACGTTCTCCGCCTCGCGCTTGGAGCGCTCGCTCGGGGCCGACTCTTCCTTGGCGGCAGGCGCCGATGCTGCCTGYGCGCGGGCCGCCTGCCAGGCGCACATCAGCCCGGAAGCCAGCAGTGCGAGGCAGAGTGTGCGAGGCGAGAAAGTACGAGGCAAGAGCCGCAAACGCGCCTGTTCCGGCGTCGAATTGATCTGCACACGATTCCTTCCGAGAGTCTTGACGTGCCCCAACGACACGGCATCGAGTTCCACGGTGCAAAAAGTGTACCGAGCATGGTCACCCTTGCGTCAATCGGTAACTGCCCGGGAAGACGGTGCCGTGCGAAGCTGCACAAGTCGCGGGTCGGGGTCTTCCCCCGGGGCGGTTCGATAGACTCGCGGGGTGATCCCGCCGAGCTTCATCCAGGAACTGCTGTCCCGCATCGACGTCGTCGAAGTCGTCGGCCGCCATGTGCAGCTGAAGAAGGCCGGCATCAACCACAAGGGCCTGTGCCCGTTCCACGGCGAGAAGACGCCGAGCTTCACCGTGAGCCCGACGCGCCAGACCTATCACTGCTTCGGCTGCGGCGTGCACGGCAATGC
>NZ_JBFUCB010001071.1:0-1002 GCF_056405435.1 Rhizobacter sp. P1_G5
TGCTGGTGCCGGTCGCGACCGCCGTCTTCGGCTACTTCCCCGGCAAGCGGCTGCGCAAGGTCGGCGACCTGCCGAAGGGCGTGATGCTGCAGTGGCGGCGCTGGTGCCTGCATCCGCGCTACCACGTCGGTGCCGAAGGGGCGGCGGTGCGCGAGCAGTTCGAGGCGGCGCGCTTCCCGCTGGTCGCGTTGTCGATCACCGACGATGAACTGATGACCGAGCGCGGCACCCGCGTGCTGGTCGATTGCTACCCGAATGCGCCGCGCCGCATCGAGCGCATCGCGCCGGCCGACGTGCAGGCCAGGCGCATCGGTCACTTCGGGCTGTTCCGCGAGCAGTTCCAGGCGACACTCTGGCCGCGCATGACGGCTTTGCTGCAGGGCTTCGGCCCGGCCTCACTGCACACGATGAAGGAGACGACATGAGCATCAAGACCGCCGTTCTCAACGGCGTATTCACCCTCGAGATCGCGCGCCCCGAGAAGAAGAACGCGATCACGATCGACATGTACCAGGCGATGGCCGACGGCCTGAAGGCCGCGCAGGCCGACGGCGCGGTGCGCGCGGTGCTGATCACCGGCCAGCCCGGCATCTTCACCTCGGGCAACGACCTCGAGGACTTCATGAAACGCCCGCCGAGCGGCCAGGACTCGCCGGTGTTCCAGTTCATGCAGGCGCTGAACGGCTGCGAGAAGCCGGTCGTCGCGGCCGTCACCGGTGCGGCGATCGGCATCGGCACCACGATGCTGCTGCACTGCGACCTGGTCTACGTGGCCGACGAGGCGCGCCTCGCGATGCCGTTCGTGAGCCTGGGACTGGTGCCGGAGTTCGCGTCGAGCCTGGTGGTGCCGCAGCTGGTGGGCCGCGTGAAGGCAGCCGAGAAGATCCTGCTCGGCGAGCCGTTCACCGGGGTCGAGGCGGTCGAGATGGGCATCGCCAACGCGGTGCTGCCGACCAGCGAGGTCGCGCAGCATGCGCGCCGCATCGCCGAGCGCTTCAACGC
>NZ_JBFUCB010001072.1:0-1001 GCF_056405435.1 Rhizobacter sp. P1_G5
GTCCTGCACCGCGGCGTCATCGCGCAGCGCGGGCTGCCGCTGCGCCGCGGCCACGAGCCGGAACAGCACGCCGGTCAGCTCGCCCTGGTTGCGCTTGAAGGCATCGAGCGCGCGCGGGTCGTCAAGCAGGCCCGGCGTGCCGGGCAACGCCGCCGCACGCGCCAGCGCGCCGCGCGCGGCCTCGACCAGCTGCGGATCGACGTCGGCTGCACGGCCGGCCGCCTGCAGCGCCGGCACGGCGAGCCGGTTGCGCTCGGCGTAGACCTGCGCGACCTGGCGCCACTCGGCCGTGCTGGCCGTGCGCGCCTCGCCGAGGCGGATCACCATCCGCGAGCCCCAGGCCGCGGCGCCGGCCGCCAGCACCAGCCCGAGGGCCAGTGCGGCGAGCCGCGCGTTGTGAGGGTGGTTCATCGCATCCCCCTCTCGTCACTTGATGGTGACCGTGCAGTTGTGCCCTGCCAGCGCCAGCCCGGTGGGCATGGGCTTGGCGCCGCTGTAGCCGATCTGCATGCCGAACTCGACGCTGCCGCTGGGCGACACCGTGCCGTTCCAGCCGGCCGGGGTGGCCACCACGCCGCGGCCGTTCTTCGTCACCGTGGCACTCCACGAGTTGGACAGCGTGAAGTCGTTCGACTCGGTCCAGCTCAGCGACCAGCCGGTGATCGGCGCCGTGCCCGTGTTGCTCAGCTTGATCGCGGGCACCTGGCCGGCTCCCCAGTCGTTGCTGGTGTCGAAGCTGATCGTGCAGTCGGCGACCACCACGTCGTTGTCGATCTCGGTGGCGGTAACGACGGCGCCGGTGTGGCCGGTGGCCGCCAGGTTGAAGCTCGCGCTGCCGTTGGCCTGGTCGGCATCCTCGGCGGCGGCGATCACCAGGTTCTGCGGCACGTTGTAGTTGGCCGGCGTGAAGGTCAGCGTGGTGGTGGCCGTGCCCAGGTCGGCGTCGCCGCCGGCGGCCTTGCTCACCGTCACCGTGACCGTCCCCGCCGGCGCCTGCGACA
>NZ_JBFUCB010001073.1:0-995 GCF_056405435.1 Rhizobacter sp. P1_G5
CATCCCGAACAGGACAGTGAAACGCCTCAGCGCCGATGATAGTGCGGGTTCCCGTGTGAAAGTAGGACATCGTCAGGCTATTAATAGCCAACCCCCGTTACCTCCCAAGGTGACGGGGGTTTTGCTTTTGGGGCAATGATCCCTGAAAAACGGACCAAATAGCTCATCTTGGCCGGCGGTATACGCAGCAGCGTTCCATTTTCTTCCGAGCATGACCCGCATTGCCGCCACGCAGGTCATGCACTACCCTCCTGCGCTCCATCAACTTCACGGAGGACGCGCCATGACCATCGCCCGCCATTGGATTGCCTTGGGATGCCTCGCCGGTGCCGCAACGCTCATCGCTTGCGCAAGCAGCCCTTCCCCCCAGAAGCCGATGACCTTCTTCGTCACCAGCGCGAATCCCGGAAAAGGCGCCGACCTCGGCGGCCTGGCCGGTGCCGACAAGTACTGCAAGGCGCTCGCCACCGCCGTGGGTGCCGGTGACAGGGACTGGCGCGCCTACCTCAGCACCGACGCCTCGAGCGGCACTTCCCCGGTGAATGCGCGCGACCGCATCGGCAAGGGCCCGTGGAAGAACGCACGCGGTGTCGTGGTGGCCAACAGCGTTGACGAACTCCACGGCGCGAACGGCTTGACCAAGCAGACTGCCCTCACCGAGAAAGGCGAGGTGATCAACGGCCGCGGCGACACGCCCAACCTGCACGACATGCTGACCGGCTCGACACCCGAAGGCCGCGTCGCGACGGGCGACAAGAACCTCACCTGCGGCAACTGGACGCAAAGCGGCGAAGGTTCTGCGGTCGTCGGCCACCACGACCGCACGGGTCTCGACGAGCAGCCGCCTGCCAAATCGTGGAACTCGTCGCACCCCTCGCGCGGCTGCAGCCCGGATGCGCTGAAGGCGACCGGTGGCGCCGGGCTCTTCTACTGCTTCGCAGCCAGCTGATCCCGAACGCCGCCACGGCCAAGCGCCTGCGAGCGGCGCGCGAAGC
>NZ_JBFUCB010001074.1:0-991 GCF_056405435.1 Rhizobacter sp. P1_G5
GGCCTGCGCATCGCTGCCGGCCGGCACCAGCCACTCCTGCAGGGCCTTGCGGAACGCGGCCACGTCGGCATGCCGCTGCCCCGGGTCGCGTGCGAGGCTGCGCATCACGATCGCGCGCAACGCATCGTCGGCATCGCCGGCGGCATCCTTCGGCCACACCATGTCCTCGTGCGCCACGCGGTACATCGCGCGGAACGGATCCTTCTCGATCAGCAGCTGCCGCCCGCACAGCATCTCGGCCAGCACCAGCGCCGCCGAGAACAAGTCCATCGCCGGCGCCGGCTTCAGCCCGTGCGTCGCCTCGGGCGACATGTAGCCCGGCGTGCCGACCACCTGCTGCACATGCTGTGCATTCACGCTCGCGGCGATGCCGAAATCCATCACGCGCGCCCGGCCCTCGCCGTCGACCAGGATGTTCGACGGCTTCAGGTCGCGGTGGATCACGCCCGCGGCATGCGCGGCGCTCAGCGCGTCCAGCACGCCGAGCATCATCTCCACTGCGTCGCGCGCCGGCATCGCGCCCTTCGCGCGCAGCTGCTCGGCCAGCGTCGGGCCGGCCACGTACTCGAAGACAAGGTAAGGCTGCTGCTCGTGCACGTCGGCCTCGAACACCGGCACGATGTGCGGATGGGTCAGCCGGCTGACGCTGCGCGCCTCCTGCAGCCAGTGGCCCACCGATTCGGTGTCGGCACCGGGGCGCATCAGCTTGACGGCCACCTCGCGCTCCAGGCGCGGGTCGTGGGCGAGCCACACCGTCGCCTGCGCGCCCTTGCCGAGCAGGCGCCGCAGCTCGAAGCGGCCCAGGGTGGTCGGGCGCGTGGCCATGGCGACTGCTGGCATCGAGGGGATGACGGGCTACTGAGGACGCGAGCGCGACGCGGCCAGGCCGCGCAGGCCGCCCGCGGGCGGCGTCGCGTCATCTGCTGCCGGCGCATGGCGCGGCGACACCGGCACCGTGCCACTCGTCATCGCCTGGCGCGCGCCCTGCAGC
>NZ_JBFUCB010001075.1:0-991 GCF_056405435.1 Rhizobacter sp. P1_G5
GCCGGTGAACTGGGCAAGCGGATTTACAACGAAGTCAGCAAGGAAGCCTGGGCCGCCTGGATGAAGCACCAGACCATGCTGGTCAACGAGAACCGGCTGAACCTGGCCGACCAGCGTGCCCGCCAGTACCTCGCCCGGCAGATGGAGCGGTTCTTCTTCGGCGAAGGCGTCGAACAACCTGCCGGATATGTTCCCCCGACACCCTGACGTCCCCTGAAACTGGCAGTTTCCCTGCCGGCGAGTTTCGCTTGGCTTTTGAAGGTTTCCTGAATTAGAATCCCGGCGCCGGCACATATAGCCGGGTTCAACAGGAAACCATCGATGACCACGTTGCAGGATTTGCTCGCCAAGAAGGCTGCCCTCGAGCAGGAAATCGAAGCCACGCAAAAGCGTGAACGCCAGGATGCGATTGCCAAAGTCAAGTCGCTGATGAACGAATACGGCCTGTCGGCTTCCGACCTGACCGGCAAAAGCGGCACCAAGACCGGTGGAAAATCCGGCGCCAGCAAGGGTGGCAAGGTGGCGGCCAAATACCGCAACAACGCCACCGGCGAAACCTGGAGCGGTCGCGGCCTGCAACCCAAATGGCTGAAGGCGGCTGTCGCTGCCGGCAAGAAACTGGAAGACTTCGCGCTCTGATCCGGGCGTGCCGATTCCGGAAATCCGTATCGATTCCATCGGCTGACCGATACCCGCATCTGCGGGGTATCGCGCTCAGCCCGCCGGAAGCGTCGCGGGGTACATTCGAAAGCCTCCTCACGACGCCCACGTGCCCGTTTTCCGACAGCCCACCCTGCCCGTCATCCTGCTGCCGTCCACGCGCCTGAGCGTCTGGGCCTTGCAGGCGGTGTTGGCGTCGCTGGCCTGCCTGGCCCTCGGTCGCTGGGGGCTGTCGATCCCCCTGCTGAATCTTGTCTCGCCGCTGCCCTGGCTGCCCGGCGGCCTGGTGCTGGCCGCGCTGCTGCGCTGGGGTGCCGGCATGGCGCCCGGC
>NZ_JBFUCB010001076.1:0-982 GCF_056405435.1 Rhizobacter sp. P1_G5
GGGCAGGGCACCATCACCGCCCGCCCCTGCGGCGTCTGCGATGCCTGCCGCGACATCGACAGCGGCCGCTTCGTCGACTACGTCGAGCTCGATGCCGCCTCCAACCGCGGCGTCGAAGAGATCTCGCAGCTGCTCGACCAGGCCGTCTACAAGCCGGTGGTCGGCCGCTTCAAGGTCTATATGATCGACGAAGTCCACATGCTGTCGAACACCGCGTTCAACGCGATGCTCAAGACGCTGGAGGAGCCGCCCGAGTACCTCAAGTTCGTCCTCGCCACCACCGATCCGCAGAAGGTGCCGCCCACCGTGCTGTCGCGCTGCCTGCAGTTCAACCTGCGGCCGATGGCGCCGCAGACCGTGCAGGAGCACCTCGCGAGCGTGCTCGGCGCCGAGCAGATCGAGGCCGAGCCCGGCGCGCTGCGGCTGCTGGCGCGCGCCGCGCGCGGCTCGATGCGCGATGCGCTGTCGCTCACCGACCAGGCCATCGCCTTCGGTGCCGGCGCGCTGCAAGAGGCCGGCGTGCGCCAGATGCTCGGCGCGGTCGACCGCAGCCATGCGGTGCGGCTGGTCGAGGCGCTGGCCGCCGGTGACGGCGCCGACGTGGTCGCCACGGTCGACGGGCTGCGCACGCTCGGCCTGTCGTGCAGCGGCACGCTCGAAGAGATCGCCACGCTGCTGCAGCAGATGGCCGTGCTGCAGGCCGTGCCGGCCGCGGCCGACGAGGCCGATCCCGACACGCCAGCCATCCAGCGCCTGGCCGCGCTGCTGGCCCCCGACGAGACGCAGCTGCTCTACAGCATCGTGCTGCACGGCCGCGCCGAGCTGGGCCTCGCGCCCGACGAATACAGCGGCCTCGTGATGGTGCTGCTGCGCCTGCTGGCCTTCAAGCCGGGTGGCACGCCGGCCCCGCGCCGCGAGGCGCCGGCGATGGTCAGTGGCCGCAGCAGCGCGACGGCGGTACCGGCGGCTGCCGGTGCGGCGG
>NZ_JBFUCB010001077.1:0-980 GCF_056405435.1 Rhizobacter sp. P1_G5
ACGCAGTTCCGGACGATGCGCCCAGAGACGTAGACATGACGCTGAAATTTACGGCAGAGGGGCCGAAGCTTCGCGAGAAGTACGGTCGGATCCAAGTCTTCATCGCACCGCTGAATGTGTGGTGAGAGCTACTCAAGAATGAGCCGACTTGGCGAGAGCATTGAAAACACATCGATTCCCCACAAGGAAAACAAATGAGCGAACGACGCGTTCATGCATCTCTGATCATAAAGAGCGATGACCTCCAGGCCGAATACATTGCAGAAATGATGAAGCCGCTGCCAGGATCAACGCAGTCGAAAGGCAAGCCAGTATTCTCTCGGCCGAATGCAAGTCTGGCACGTCATTCAAGTTGGATGCTATCGACGGAGCATGCCTCTACCGGGCTTGATGAACACTCGCCAATTTCCGAGCACATCGGGTGGCTGCCTGGACTTCTCGATGGGAAACAACAAGTCATTGATGAGTTGGCCAACAATTGCGACGTCGAAATATCATGCTTTGTATCCACAGCCTCCACGAATTTCTGGTTTGATGTCCCACATGGCATCGTCAAGAAATTGGCTGAGCAGAAAATTGACCTTGTATTCGATGCGTATGCCTACTGATCATTCCTGGCTTCTCCGCCATTTCTGACACAGCCGCGCCTGCACGCTCACCGCAACAACTGCAGCAACGTCTCCATGTCGACCGGCTTCACCAGGTGCTCGTCGAAGCCGTGCGCCGCCGACTTGAGCCGGTCTTCCGCCTGCCCGTAGCCGGTCAGCGCGATCAGCCTCAGCGCGCTGCCCCCGTCCTTCGCGCGAATGCGCTGCGCGAGCTCGTAGCCGTCCATCACCGGCAGCCCGATGTCGAGCACCGCGATGTCCACCATCTGCTGCTCCAGCAGTTGCAGCGCCGACGGCCCGTCGTGCGCCACCAGCGGCACATGGCCCAGCGCCTCCAGCAAGGTGGCCATCGTCGTCGCCGCGTCCTGGTTG
>NZ_JBFUCB010001078.1:0-979 GCF_056405435.1 Rhizobacter sp. P1_G5
GCCTCTGTATGTTCGATATCGAACATACAGAGGCCTCGCCAGCGCCTATAGTTGCCACCATCGGTGGCATCGGGCGGTACGCGTTCTGTGCCGGCTCCGACAATGTGACGGAGCTTCGAGACATGATCCTTTCCCCCGATCCGAAGCAGAACCAGCTGCTGGCGGCCCTGCCCGATGAAGAGTGGCAGCGCTGGCTGCCCCAGCTCGAATGGGTCGAGTTGACCCTCGGCCAGGTGCTCTACGAACCCGGGCGCACGCTCAGCCACGTCTACTTCCCCATCAACGCCATCGTCTCGCTGCTGTACGTGATGGAGAACGGCTCGTCGGCCGAGATCGCCGTGGTCGGCAACGAGGGCATCGTCGGCATCTCGCTGTTCATGGGGGGCGAGTCGACACCCAGCCGCGCCGTGGTGCAAAGTGCCGGCGAAGGCTACCGGCTCAAGGCATCGACGATCAAGGACGAGTTCAACCGCGCGCCGGTGCTGCACCTGCTGCTGCGCTACACGCAGGCGCTGATCACGCAGATGGCGCAGACGGCGGTGTGCAACCGCCACCACTCGCTCGACCAGCAGCTGTGCCGCTGGTTGCTGCTGAGCCTGGACCGGCTGACCGGCAGCGAGCTCGTGATGACGCAAGAGCTGATTGCCAACATGCTGGGCGTGCGGCGCGAAGGCGTCACCGAGGCGGCGCTGAAGCTGCAGAAGGCCGGGCTGATCAGCTATGCGCGCGGGCGCATCAAGGTGCTCGACCGGCCCGGCCTGGAACGACGCACCTGCGAGTGCTATGCGGTCGTCAAGAAGGAATACGACCGGCTGCTGCCCGAGCGGCTGGTCCGCTGAGCCCCCTGTGTACGCTGGCAGACGGTGATGCGGCCACGCAGGCCCCAGACTGCCCGCGCCATGAAAAACATCGAGAACGGCCTGATTGAACTGCTTCCGCGGGCGGACCGCCAACGCCTGCTCGCTGCGGGGGAGGCGGT
>NZ_JBFUCB010001079.1:0-972 GCF_056405435.1 Rhizobacter sp. P1_G5
CGATCCCCCGAGGGGGATGCGGGCCGGCAAGGTCCACGAGTGGGCCTCTTCGTGGCCCTTGGCGGCCCGGCGCTCGGCCCGCTGCGTCAGGGCGTGACGCTGCCGGCCGGCATCACCGGCGCGGGTGCGTCGGCGGCTGAGGCGCCGCGCGACACCGGAACACCCGCCGCGCCGCCGATGCGCGCCACGCAGCGGTTGCGGCCGCCCCGCTTGGCTTCGTAGAGCGCTTCGTCGGCGCGCCGCAGCACGCTGCTGACGGTGTCGCCGCTCTCGGCGAGCGTGACGCCGATGCTGATCGTGATGTTGCGGTCGGGCAGCCAGCGCGACACGTCCAGCCCGGCCACCTTCATGCGCAGCCGCTCGGCCGCGGCGATCGCGGTGTCGATGTCGACCTCGGGCAGCACGACGATGAACTCCTCGCCGCCCAGCCGGCCCAGCTCGACCGGCTCGCGCCCGCCATCGCGCAGCACGCTGGCGATCGCGCGCAGGATGTCGTCGCCGACCAGGTGGCCGTGCTCGTCGTTGATCATCTTGAAGAAGTCGAGGTCGACGATCAGCAGCGCGCAGGCCCGGCCGTCCGCCAGCATCGCCTGCAGCGTGCCCAGCACGTGGCGGCGGTTCGGCAGGTGCGTCAGCTCGTCGGTCATCGCGAGGTCCTGCATGCGGTGGCTGGTGCGGCGATGGCGCCAGACCAGCACGCCCATCACCGCCACCAGCAGCGCGGCCAGCGCGATCACCACCGCGCGCAGCGCACTGGCGCGGCGCTCCTGGTCGAGCGCACGCTCGGTGGCCGCCTTCTCGCGCATCAGCAGCTGGTTCTCCTTGTCCTTGGCGGCGCTGTCGAACTCGACCTTCAGCGTCGCGAAACGCTGGTCGAGCTGGCGGTGCAGCAGCTCGTCGGAGACGGCCTTGTACTTCTGCTGCTGCTCGAAGGCACCGCGCCAGTCGCCCTGGTCGGACAGCGTCGTCGCC
>NZ_JBFUCB010001080.1:0-970 GCF_056405435.1 Rhizobacter sp. P1_G5
ACAGCAGCGATTGCGCGACCTGGATGCTCGACACCGGCGGCGACGGGGTGGTACCCGGATTGATCGGCGGCGTGGACGTGGCCGGCGCGGTGATCTTCATCGACGACGCGATGTCGTTGAAGCCCTCGGCCATCAGGTCGGAGGTGTCTGCCGAGAGCTTCAGCGAGCGTCCCAGGTAGTTGACGTGTTCGAACAATTCCACCGTGTAGCCGCTGGCGACCTTGATCGACGAGATCCGGTCATTCCATCCGCTGGAGATCAGATTCGCCACGTTGGCGTTGGTGCAGGACGTCTCGCCTTGGTAGTTGATGTGCCGATAGAAACAGACCGGAGCGGACGTGATGGTGTCCGTGGTCACTGCGGCGGCGTTGAGCTCCGGGTCGGAGGCGTCCGGTGTCGATTCCTGCTGGCTCCCGCCGCATGAGGCCAGAAGGATTGCCAGGGGGAGCATCGACAGGAAGGATGGCTTGCCGTGCTTCCATGGTTCAGATGCGGGGCGCGTTGCTACTCTCATGACAGCTCCTGGAGAGAGATTGAAAATTCGCCGTGGCCGTGGGCGCCAGCCGGCGAGTTCCCTCAGTGGCCGATGTGGAGTCGCGGTTCCCCCTCTGTCGTCATGTCGGGCGCTGTGAACACGCGAACGAATAGGCGGTGGAGGGTCTGCATGGATGGCATGACCAACGCAACAAGGGCGCCTGAGCGCCCTTGTTGCAGGCCCGCCTCACGGCGGGTTCGGTTCCAGCCTCAGCGAGCGTGCGAGACGCGCACCGCGTTCAGGCCGTCCGACAGTGCCAGCTCGAAGCTGCCGCCGGTCGGCAGATCGGCGCTCGGCAGCGTGACGCTGCCACCGCGCAGGTCCTGCGCCAGGTTGCGGCGCTGCTCGGTGCCGACCCAGGTCACGGTCAGGTACGGGTGGCGCGCTGCATCCCACGTGAGCTTCAGCGCACCGCCGCTCTCCTGCACCTGAACC
>NZ_JBFUCB010001081.1:0-970 GCF_056405435.1 Rhizobacter sp. P1_G5
CGGCAAGCGTGGCACACAGGCCGGCGATCAGCAGCAAGGAAGAAGGGGTGCGTGATGGTTGCATGATGGTATGAAGGTGAGGTTGTTGAACAGCAGGGCACAGCTCCGCCAACCCATGCCGATCCGGGGATCGGCACGACTGCTCTGTTGCGCGGGGACTTCGTTAGTTGCAACCTTGAACGAACACGCGGTGCGTGCGTTGACGTGTCATGCCGGTAAAGAAAAGTTTCCGGCTGACCATGGCGAAACGGCGATGAAGGCGATCGGCGAATGCGATCGATGAAGGCGCTGATCACGCCTGCACAATCGGCCGATGCGCCTGCACCTTCTGTCTTCGTTGCTGTTGCTCGCCCCGTTCGCGACACTCGCGGCGCCCGACGAGGCGGCGCTCGGCCGTGCCGACGGCTACCCGACGGCCCGCACGCTGAAGCAGGCCTACCAGGAGCGCTACCTCGTCGGCTCGTTCAGCGCGATGGACAGCTTCAACCCCGCGTGCACGCTGGCCCCGGCCGACAAGCCGGTCGCGCTGGAGGCCGCGGCCACCGAGACGACGTTCAGCTACCGCTACCAGGGCCACCGGCTGACGCTGGACGACTACCTGCAGCACCAGCGCGCGACCGGCCTGCTGGTCGTGAAGGACGGCCGCATCGTCGCCGAGCGCTACAACTACGAGCGCACGCCGGCGATGCGGATGCTGTCGAACTCGATGGCGAAGACGATCACCGCGCTGGCGGTGATGAAGGCGCTGGAAGACGGCCAGGTGAAGTCGCTCGACGACCCGGCCGAGGCCTACGTGCCCGAGCTCAAGGGCACGCTGTACGGCGGCACGCGCCTGGTCGACCTGCTGCGCATGGCGTCCGGTGCGCGCTATGTCGAGGACTACACGGCCGACGACGACCGCGCGCGTTTCAACGCCACGGCGCGGCGCGCCGGCATCGTGCAGGCCGCGCGGCAGGTCACCGAGCGCAGC
>NZ_JBFUCB010001082.1:0-970 GCF_056405435.1 Rhizobacter sp. P1_G5
CGCCAGTTCGGTGTACGGCAACGAGCCCGCCATCGACAGGCTCAGAACGCCTCGTCCGGCCGCAGGTAGCGCCACTGCCCGGGCGGCAGGTCACCCAGCATCACGCGGCCGATGCGCACGCGCTTGAGGCCCAGCACTTCCAGCCCGACCGCCTCGCACATGCGCCGGATCTGGCGCTTCTTGCCTTCGCGCAGCACGAAGCGCAGCTGGTCGTCGTTGACCCATTCCACCTGGGCCGGGCGCAGCGCCYCGCCGTCGAGCTCGAGGCCGTGGTTCAGCAGCGCGAGTTCGCTGTCGGGCAGGCGCGTGCCGTCGGGGCGCTGCACGCGCACCAGGTATTCCTTCTCGATCTCGCTGTTCTCGCCGATCAGCTGCTTGGCGACGCGGCCGTCCTGCGTCAGCACCAGCAGGCCGACCGAGTCGATGTCGAGCCGCCCGGCCGGCGCGAGGCCGCGCAGGTGGGTGTGCAGGAAGCGGGTGCCGGAGTTGTCGTCGTGCCACTGGTTCTCGGGCTTCACGAGCACATAGGCCGGCTCGTAGCCGTCTTCCGCCTGGCCGCTGACGTAGCCGACCGGCTTGTTGATCAGCACCGTGACGCGTTGCGCCTGCTGGTGGCGGGCCTGGGCATCGACGGTGATGCGCTGGCCGGGCATCACGCGCGAGCCGAGTTCCTTGACGACCTGGCCGTCGACGCGCACCCAGCCCTTCGGGATCCACTCGTCGGCCTCGCGGCGCGACGCGATGCCGAGTTCGCTCATGCGCTTGGACAGGCGCAGGCTGCCGGGCTGCTCGGCGTGGTAAACGGGTTCGTCGTCGTCGCGCTCGAAGCGCGGGTTGGGGCGTTGCGGGGCRGGGCGGCTGTTGCCGAAGGCGGTGTTGCGCGGGGCGTTGTCGCGCTGGGCGCCGTGGCGCGGGCTCGGGTTGCGCGAGGACGTGTCGCGCGGCCCCGACGGCCCGGACGGGCCCGACG
>NZ_JBFUCB010001083.1:0-964 GCF_056405435.1 Rhizobacter sp. P1_G5
GGCTGGACGCGATCGATTCGGGGCTGCACCGCTGCCAGGCGATCGCGTTGCAGGATTCGGAGGTGTGCGAACTGCCGTTCGATCAAGTGGAACAGGCGCTGGCGGCCTCGGGCATGCTGCAGCGCCGTTTCCATCAGCTGATGAGCCGCGAGATCGTGCGCGACCATGCGCTGATGCGGCTGCTCGGGCAGCGTCAGGCGGGGGCGCGGATCGCGGCGTTCCTGCTGGGACTCTCCGAGCGTGCGCTGGAGCGGGGCCAATCGGGGGCCGAGCTGCGGTTGCCGATGAGCCGCGAGGACATCGGCAGCCACCTGGGCTTGCGCATAGAAACCGTGAGCCATGTGCTGACGCGGTTGCGTGCGTCGGGTTGTTTGCGTGTTCGTCTGCGCGAGATCGACATCATCGACAAGCCGGCTCTGCGTGAGGTGGCGGAGGGGTTGGCTGCCTGAGTGGCTTTTGCGCGGCTTGGCGGGGCGGGTGGCGGGAGGGGCAGGGGGCTCAGCTGGGGCGGTCGGCCCTGGCGGGCCGACTGCACGAAGAAGATCGGCTTCGGGGGTGCATCGGCAAACTCCCGTCACTCACTTCGTTCGTTGTGGTCAAACACAGCCGATGAGTATGTCTACGAAGCGCGCTGGCGCGCGCCACCCCCGAAGCCGATCTTCTCCGTCGCCCCAGAAGTCGCCCCCAGCCCCTCCCGCCACCCGCCCCGCCGCGCAACACCACCCGCTCTTGTTGAGGGGAAAAGACTGAAGTGATCGACGAAGCGCGCCAACGCTCGCACGCTCGTCGGTCACTTCAGTCTTTYCCCCCAAACACAGWCKGGCGGTGSYSGCAAAGGCGCGGGTGGGGAGGCTGKGGAGCGCCAATCAGGACGGGGCGCCGGAGCTGGCTGGTTTCATGGCCCGCGTGCGCAGCACGCTTCGTGAACTGACTGTCGCACACTGTTTGACCACAGTGAGCGAAG
>NZ_JBFUCB010001084.1:0-962 GCF_056405435.1 Rhizobacter sp. P1_G5
ACCTGGGCCTGTCGGTCGACACCTACCGCAGCACCTACGGCGCGGTGGCCGAGCCGGACGTCGACATCGACATGAAGCGCGACCACGTCGGCGTGGCCGGCGAGGTGAAGCAGCTGGACGGCCCGTTCACCGGCCTGCGCGCGAGCTTCAACCACACCCGCTACCAGCACCAGGAGGTCGACACCGGCACCGGCGCGGTCGGCACCACGTTCAAGACGGCCGGCAACGAGCTGCGCGTGGAGGCGACGCACGCGGCCCTCGGGCCGGTGCAGGGCGTGGTCGGGCTGCAGGTGGAGGATTTCGACTTTTCCGCGCTGGGCGACGAGGCCTTCGTGCCGAGCACGCGCACGAAGCGCCAGGCGCTGTTCGCGCTCGAGGACCTGGCCTGGAGCGGCGGCACGCTGACCGCCGGGCTGCGCGTGGAGCATGCGCGCATCACGTCGGACGGCGATGCCGCCGATGCGGCCGAGCCGAAGTTCGGCGCGGCGGATGCGCGCAGCTTCCCGGTGCGCAGCGCGTCGCTCGCGAACGTCTACAAGCTGACGCCGACCTGGTCGCTGAGCGGATCGCTGAGCTACACCGAGCGCGCGCCGACCTCGTTCGAGCTGTATGCGAACGGCGTGCATGCGGCGACCGGCGCATTCGAGCGCGGCGACGTGAACCTGGGCGTGGAGCGCGGCAACAACATCGACGTGGCGCTGGCGTGGAAGGACGACGGCAACGAGCTGCGGCTGGGCGCGTTCAGCACGCGCTTCTCGCGCTTCATCTCGCTGGAGGCAACCGGGCAGCAGATCGAGGCCGAGGGCGATGACGGCCCCGAGTCGTTCCCCGAGTATGCGTTCCGCGCGGTGCGGGCACGCCTGAACGGCATCGAGATCAACGGCAAGCACCGGCTGCTGCGGCAGGACGGCTGGACGCTGGGGCTGGACGGCAAGCTCGACTACACGCGGGCGACCAACCTC
>NZ_JBFUCB010001085.1:0-962 GCF_056405435.1 Rhizobacter sp. P1_G5
GACCGACACCGCCGACCACGCCGACTACGTGCTGCCGGCCACCACGCAGTTGGAGCACCTGGACGTGCACACCAGCTACGGCCACACCTACGTGCTGATCAACGAGGCGGCGATCGCGCCGGTGGGCGAGGCGAAGCCGAACACGCAGATCTTCCGCGAGCTCGCGGCGCGCATGGGCTTCGATGCCCCGTGCTTCAGCGACAGCGACGAAGCGCTGGCGCGCCAGGCCTTCCGCCGCGATGTCGTCGACTTCGACGAACTGCGCGAGAAGCACTGGGTGAAGCTGCAGATCGCGGAAGCACCGTTCGCGAACGGCGGCTTCCCGACCGCGAGCGGCCGTTGCACGATCGATGCGCCGGGCTGGGGCGTGCCCGACCACGTGCCGAACTACGAATCGGCCCGTTCGACGCCCGAGCTCGCGAAGCGCTATCCGCTCGCGATGATCTCGCCGCCGGCGCGCAATTTCCTGAACTCCAGCTTCGTCAACGTGCAGAGCCTGCGCGACATCGAGGGCGAGCCGGTGCTGGAGATCCATGCCGACGATGCGCAGCGCCGTGGCATCGCCGGTGGCGAGCTGGTGCGGGTGTTCAACGACCGCGGCGAGTACTGGTGCAAGGCGGTGGTAAGCCAGCGTGCACGGCCCGGTGTCGTCAACGGCCTGGGCATCTGGTGGCGCAAGCTGGGGGTGCGTGGCAGCAACGTCAACGAGCTGACGCACCAGCGGCTGACCGACCTGGGGCGCGCCCCGAGCTTCTACGACTGCCTCGTGGACGTGTCGCGGGAATGACGCAGGCCGGCCGCGCGGCCGGTGACGGGGTTCACGATTTCCGGCGATGTCTTCGGCGGTGTCGCCCCCGGGACAGATGTCCATCGAGGTTGTCCCCAGAGTGGCTGCTTTCGCCTGGAGTCGTTGCGATGAAGCGTCGGTTGTTCTTGCGTTCGTGTGTGCAGGGGATGGCGGC
>NZ_JBFUCB010001086.1:0-960 GCF_056405435.1 Rhizobacter sp. P1_G5
CCGAAGAAACCGCGCGTCGCCACCCCAGAGCGCGACGACACCGGCCCCTATGGCCCCCGCGACGACGTGATGCGCTTCGGCGCCGAGCTGGCCGAGAGGCACGGCCTGCCCGCCGACTGGGTGCAGTCGCAGCTGGCCGAGGCGCGCTACGTGCCGAACGTCGAGAAGTTCATCATGCCGCCGCCGGCCGGCACCGCGAAGAACTGGGCTGCCTACCGCGGCCGCTTCGTCGAGCCGAAGCGCATCCGCGCCGGGCTCGCGTTCTGGCAAGACAACGAGAAATGGCTCGCGCGCGCCGAGGAGCTCTACGGCGTGCCGGCCGAGATCGTCGTCGGCATCGTCGGTGTCGAGACGATCTAYGGCCAGCAGATGGGCGGCTTCCGCGTGATCGATGCGCTGGCCACGCTGTCCTTCGATTTCCCGAGCGGCCGGCGCGACCGCAGCGCGTTCTTCCGCGACGAGCTGGAGCAGTTCTTCGTGCTGTGCCACAGCGAGAACGTCGATCCGCTCGCGCTGAAGGGCAGCTATGCCGGCGCGATGGGCATGGGGCAGTTCATGCCGAGCAGCTGGAACCGCTATGCGGTCGACTTCGACGGCGACGGCCGCGTCGACCTGCACACGAGCGGGGCCGACATCGTCGGCAGCGTCGCCCACTACCTCGCCGAGTTCGGCTGGCAGCGCGGCATGCCGACGCACTTCGACGTGGCGGCGCCGGTGGATGCCGCCGACCGCGCAACGCTGCTGGTGCCCGACATCGTGCCGAGCTTCACGCCGCAGGAGTTCCTCGCGCACGGCGCCGGGCTGCCGGCCGCGGCCCGCGAGTTCGGCGACAAGCTCGCGCTGATCGAACTGCAGAACGGCGACGCGGCGCCGAGCTACATCGCCGGTACGCCGAATTTCTATGCGGTGACGCGCTACAACTGGTCGAGCTACTACGCGCTGGCGGTGATCGAGCTGGGG
>NZ_JBFUCB010001087.1:0-940 GCF_056405435.1 Rhizobacter sp. P1_G5
ATCGTCTCGATCGCGGTCAACCCGCTGCTGTTCCGCTGGATCGGCAAGCGGGTCGCGGAGCCGGATGCGGCGCATGTCGAAGCCACGGCCGCGCCGGTTGCCGAGGGAGGGCACACGGCGCCCGCCGTGCTGCTGTGCGGCTACGGCGCACTGGGGCGCCGCATCGCGGCGCGCTGCATCGAGGGCGGCATCGCGATCGCGGCCGTGCACCACGATCCGGACATCGAGGAGGTGCCCGGCATGACGCTGGTGTTCGGTGACCCGACCCGCGGCGAGGTGCTCGAGGCCGCCGGCATCGCCGACGCGCGGCTGCTGGTCGTTGCCGACCTGCTGCTGGGCGCCAAGATCCAGGTCTGCACGCAGGCGCGCCGGCTGAACCCGCGCATCGTGATCAGCGGTAGCGCGAACACCGATGCCGAGCGTGCCTGGCTGGAGGAGTTCGGCGCGCAGTTCGTCAGCGACGGGCGCGACGAACAGAGCGCGCAGATGGCGCGAGCGATCAAGACGCTGCTGTAGTTGCCACGGAGGCCGAGGTGGTCGCAAATTGCGACCACCGATAATCGCCGCCCATGGACATCGCCCACTTCATTCTCGACTTCATCCTGCACGTCGACGTGCACCTCGCGAACTTCGTCGCGGCCTATGGCACCTGGGTGTACGCGCTGCTGTTCCTGATCATCTTCGTCGAGACCGGCGTCGTCGTGATGCCCTTCCTGCCGGGCGACTCGCTGCTGTTCGTCGTCGGCGCGCTGTGTGCCAAGGGGCTGATGAGCCTGCCGCTGACGATCGGTCTGCTGGTGGCGGCCGCGATCCTGGGCAACCAGAGCAACTACACGATCGGCCGCTACTTCGGGCCACGCGTGTTCCAGTGGGAGAACTCGCGCTTCTTCAACAAGAAGGCCTTCGAGCAGGCCCATGCGTTCTACGAGAAGTACGGCGG
>NZ_JBFUCB010001088.1:0-938 GCF_056405435.1 Rhizobacter sp. P1_G5
CGCGAACTGCTGGCCCATGTGCGTGCGGTGCTGCGCCGCACGCAACCCGCCGCGGCCGCAGCGGCCCCCACCGAACCCGCGGCCCAGCTGCATTTCGGCGACTGGACGCTCGACCTGCGCGAGCGCGAGCTGCGCGCCGCCGATGGCAGCGCCTGCGCGCTGACGCCGGCCGAGTTCCGGCTGCTCGAGGCTTTCGTCAGCCAGCCGGGCAAGGTGTGGACGCGCGACCAGCTGCTGGAGCACACGCGCAGCCTGGAGACCGAGGTGTTCGACCGCAGTGTCGACGTGCTGATCCTGCGCGTGCGCCGCAAGATCGAGCCGAACCCGAAGCACCCGCGCTACATCTGCACCGAGCGCGGGCTGGGTTACGTCTTCGCTGCGCCTGTGACCCACGGGCATGAGCGCACCACCTGAAGCGACACCCAGCGTCGGACCCCGCGCCCAGCGGGTCCGCACCCGGCTGATGGCCGCCTTCGTGATCCTGCTGGTCGCCGCGATCGCGCTGGCCATCGTCGGCTGGCTCGGCATGCAGCGCACGCAGCGCGAGCTCTCGGCCTACGAAGACGAGGTGCTGCCGCAGATCGCGYAAGCGCTCGAACTCGCCGAGCGCACGACGCGCCTGGCCGCCACCGCGCCCGACCTGGCCGAGTCGCGCACGCCCGAGAGCCTGGACGCCAGCGCGACGATCGCGCGCGGGCTGATCAGCGAGATCCGCCAGCGCTCCGGCGAGATCGACGGCCAGGGCCCGCTGAAGGCCCGCATCGGCCCGCTGATCGACCGCGGCGACATCAACCTGCTGCGGCTGGCCGAGCTGACGCAGCTGCGCCAGCAGGTGCGCCAGCGGCTGCAGACGCAGATGGAGCGGCTGGAAGACATCGGCAGCCGGCTGCACGCCCGCGGCACGCCGCCGCGCCACGGCGACCCGGTGCTGACGCAGG
>NZ_JBFUCB010001089.1:0-936 GCF_056405435.1 Rhizobacter sp. P1_G5
CGCTGCAGCTGGTGGGCCTGGCCGACCGCGCCTCGCACAAGCCGACCGAGCTGTCCGGCGGCCAGCAGCAGCGGGTGTCGATCGCGCGCGCGATCGTGTCCGACCCGATGCTGCTGGTGTGCGACGAACCCACCGGCGACCTGGACCGCCAGTCGGCCGAGGACGTGCTGGGCCTGCTGCGCGTGCTGAACCGCGACCACGGCAAGACCATCGTGATGGTGACCCACGACCCGAAGGCGGCCGAGTACGCGCACCGCACGCACCACCTGGACAAGGGCAGCCTGGTCGCCCAGGTCGAGACGCCCGAGCTGGCGTCATGAAGTACCTCCACCTCGTCTGGGCCTCGCTGTTCCGGCGCAAGACGCGCACGGTGCTGACGCTGGTCTCGATCATCGCGGCCTTCCTGCTGTTCGGGCTGCTCGATGCGGTGCGCACCTCGTTCTCGCAGGCCGGGCAGAGCGCCAACGGCGCGGCGCGGCTGCAGACCGGCTCGAAGCTGTCGTTCATCCAGACGCTGCCGCTGTCGCTCGCCCCGCAGATCGAGCGCGTCGACGGCGTGAAGGCGGTGGCGTACGCCAACTGGTTCGGTGGCGCCTACCAGGATCCGCACAACCAGGTGTTCAGCTTCGCGGTGGCGCCCAACTACCTCGACCTGTTCCCCGAGGTCGCGGTGACCGAGGCCGAACGCAAGGCCTTCAACAGCACGCGCACCGGTGCGCTGGTGGGCGAGAAGCTCGCGCAGCGCTTCGGCTGGAAGGTGGGCGACCGGGTGCCGCTGCAGTCGAACATCTTCCCCGACCGCTCGGGCAGCAAGAACTGGCAGTTCGACATCGTCGGCATCCTGCATGCCACCGACAAGAAGACCGGCGGCTTCTTCGACCAGATGTTCCTGCTGAACTGGAAGTACTTCGACGAGACGACGCCGTACAACCAGGG
>NZ_JBFUCB010001090.1:0-933 GCF_056405435.1 Rhizobacter sp. P1_G5
ATGCACTGCTGGGCATCTTCGACGCGATCGCGCCGGCCGCGAGCGCGGCGCTGGCGGCGCTGGCGGCGCACGACCGCAGCCGCTTCCACGCGATCCTCGCGCCGACGGTGCCGCTGTCGCGCCACATCTTCAAGGCGCCGACGCGCTTCTACAAGACCGGGGTCGTCTTCATGGCCTGGATCAACGGCCACCAGGATCACTTCGTGATGGTCGGCGGGCAGCAGAGCACCCGCTCGCTGCCGCACCTCGCGGAACTGCTGCGGCTGGCCGATGAGGCGGGGCTGATCGAGCAGCCGGAGCTGGCGGCGCGGCGCATGCGGCATCTGCTGGGCCTGCACGGCGTGGACGCCTGACATGAGGGACTTCAGCGCCGACCACCGCTGGCTCTCGATCAACACCGCCACCGTGCGGGCGCAATGGCCGCTCGACCGCATCGTGCTGGAGTGCGCGACGCGGGGCATCCGCGCGATCTCGCCGTGGCGCGACCAGGTGGCCGCGGCCGGTCTCGACAAGATCGCAGGGCTGGTGCGCGACACCGGCATCGAGCTGTCGGGCTACTGCCGCGGCGGCATGTTCCCGGCGGCCGATGCCGAGGGGCGGCAGCGCGCGCTGGACGACAACCGGCGTGCGGTCGACGAGGCGGTGGCGCTGCACGCCCGCTGCCTGGTGCTGGTGGTGGGCGGGCTGCCGGGCGCGCTGTCGGGCCGGGCCGCGCACAAGGACATCGGCGCGGCGCGTGCCGAGGTGCACGACGGCATCGCCGCCACGCTGGAGCATTCGCGCCGCGCCGGCATGCCGCTCGCGATCGAGCCGCTGCACCCGATGTATGCGGCCGACCGCGCCTGCGTCAACACGATCGAGCAGGCGCTGGACCTGTGCGATGCGCTGGACCCCGGCCGCAGCGGCGCGCTGGGCGTGGCGCTGGACGTGTAC
>NZ_JBFUCB010001091.1:0-933 GCF_056405435.1 Rhizobacter sp. P1_G5
GACCTGCGCCGCGTGATCGACGGCATGTGGGTCGAGCTGCTGTCGGCGCGCCTGCAGGTGCTGATCCGCCAGGCCGAAACCGACCCCGCGGCCCTGGTGCAATGGCGCGAACTCGACGCCCAGAGAAGGCAGCGCATGCAGCGCATGAAACTCGCCAATCCAACCTGACTTTGCGGCGTGACTTTGACGTAACGCTTTCTTTCGCCGATAATCGAAGGTTTGTTACGCGGCAAGAGTGACGAACGGTCAACAAAGACAGCACCTCCGGGCCCCGGCCACCCTCTGACCCAGGGTCCCCACCTCAAGGCCACCCTACCCCGCAAGGGCTGTACTCCGTTTGATGGTCACGCGACCTTGCCCATTTGATTGCGGCCCCAAGCTAAGGCTTGATCCGGGCCTCGCTACGTCTTTGGACCTCCGCTGAACAGGGCCCTGCCAAGCCGCCGTCACCCGGCTTGTTGGCGTGCCCCTGAGGCTGGGTTCGACGTGACGACCACCACCATTCGAGGATTTGCATGACCGCGAAGAAGAGCGCCCCCGCCAAGGCAGCACAGCCGGCCGCTGCGTCGAAAGCCGTGAAGGCCGGCAAGGCCGAAGCCGAAGACAAGAAGAAGGCCGTCGCCAAGCCGGCCGCCAAGGCCGCGCCCGTCGCCGAAGCCAAGGGCAAGCCGGGCCGCAAGCCGAAGGCCGCCACGGCCACCGCCGCCAAGAAGGAAGAAGTGCCCGAGGAGGACTTCTCCGACCTCGAAGCCGACCTCGAAGGCGAGCCCGAGCCCGAAGCGGCCGGCACCGACGACAAGGCTGCCAAGGCCAAGCCGCTGCGCATGAAGGTGTCGCGGGCCAAGGAACGCGCGCTGATGCGCGAGTTCGGCCTCGACGAGACCGCGCTCACCGAAGAGGAAGTCGCCAAGCGCCGCCATGAGCTGAAGACGC
>NZ_JBFUCB010001092.1:0-933 GCF_056405435.1 Rhizobacter sp. P1_G5
CCCTTCGGGTGTGCCGGGAAGGCCCAGGCCGCCGCCGGCCTGGCCCGCGTGCTGACGCTCGACGGCAGCCTGACCGCGCTGACCATCGGATCCAGCCGGGACAAGGCGCTCTGGAAATCGATGGTCCCGAAGATCATTCGTGCCAATCCGCAGCTGCAGGCGCTGACGCTGCATGGGGAATCATGGTGGTGCGACTGCGCGGACCAGCTCGCCGGGATCGCCTGCCGGCAGCCCGCGCTGGAGCGCCTCACGTTGAGGGCGTGCAGCGCCGCCACCGCGATGACCCTGCTGGCGGCGATGCCCACACGCCGTGCCGGCGTCACCCACCTGATCCTGGAGGCCATCGGCACGATGGGCTGCACGTCGCGCTTCCTGGCCTCGCTGATCGAAGACATCCCGAAGCTTCGCCTGCACCGGCTGACGCTCGTCGACATCGACGGGTTCGGACGCAATCGCTGCGCCATGCTGTCCGACGCCCTGCAGGCGGTTTCCTGCCGGACGGTGCTGGAGTTGCCCTGCTGAAACGGTGCAGTCGTGCGCTCAGAAATGGAGTTCGAGCAGCACGACATGGCCGCCGGCGCACGGCCAGGCGCGGCCGACGATGCGCTCGCCATTGAATTCTCCGGCCACCGCGCGGCCCGCGGTGTCGGTGATCTTGACGGCGGCCAGCGACAGCCCCGGCACGCCCGGCGGCAGCCCGGCCGGCGGATGGCCGTCGAGCAGGATGCGGTCGCGCGGCACGCCGAAGTAGCCGCGCGGGCGGCTCAGCTGCACCAGCGAGAGCGCGTCGTCGTTGGCCACCGGGTCGGCGTCGGCGTCCACATCGGCCAGCCGCATCGCGCGCAGGTGCACCAGCGACGATGACCGCGCGAACGGCGAGCGGTAGAGGTGCGTCGTGTCGTGGCCGGCGGCGGTGATGACGAACTCCAGCGG
>NZ_JBFUCB010001093.1:0-933 GCF_056405435.1 Rhizobacter sp. P1_G5
CCGATGCACTGGCCGGTGGCGACGCTTTGCAACGCGTAGCGGCCGGCGGTGACGGCCATCGCCTGTTCCTTGGCCGTGTCGGATGAAGGGGCTGCGGTGTCGTTGCCGCCGCAGCCGGCGAGCAGCAGGGCCGACAGCCCGATGCCCGAAGCCAAGGCGCGGCCCGACCCGCGTGATGGGACCTGTTTCATGTCTGTCTCCTCGTTTGAGTGGCAGAAACGGTCCCTGTACTGCGGTCATTGGAACCGGTTCCAATTACAGCGAGGCCATTGAACTCCTGCCGGCACGGGACGTCCAGTCGGATAGAAAATTTTTTGCTGCCGGCGTCTTCCTACATCAACGCGCGCGATCTGCCGCTGGTGCCATGCGCTGCGGCGACCCTAGGCTCGGTTCGTCGTCGACCTCGCTGAACCACGTCCCAAGGAGTCCCGCCATGCCCCACGCCATCTGGAAAGGTGCCATCAGCTTCGGGCTGGTGCATGTACCGGTCGCGCTGTATCCCGCGTCGTCGGAATCGGGTGTCGACTTCGACTGGCTCGACAAGCGCTCGATGGACCCGGTCGGCTACAAGCGYGTCAACAAGCGCACCGGCCGCGAGATCGACAAGGCGCACATCGTGAAGGGTGTGAAGGTGGAGGGCGGCGACTACGTCGTGCTGAGCGACGACGAGATCAAGGCCGCGTACCCGAAGACCACGCAGACGATCGAGATCGAATCGTTCGCGCATGCCGACGAGATCCCGTTCACGCTGCTGGACCGGCCGTATTACCTGGAGCCGCTGGCCAAGGGCGAGAAGGTGTATGCGCTGCTGCGCGAGGCGATGCTCGCCTCGGGCGTGATCGGCMTCGCGCGCGTCGTGATGCACACCAAGGAGCACCTGGCCGCGCTGATCCCGAGCGGCCCGGCGCTGATGCTGAACACGCTGCGCTGGGC
>NZ_JBFUCB010001094.1:0-929 GCF_056405435.1 Rhizobacter sp. P1_G5
CTCGCGGTGCTGGCGGTCGACGGCTTCGTCTGGAGCCTGGCCGTGGCGTGGCTGAGCCCGCCGCACCACCCCGACATCGTCGCGCTGATGGTGGCCTCGCTGGTCGGCGTGTCGGCCGTGGCGCTGTTCGTGCTGCAGGCCGCGTGGTCGGCGTGCGCGTCCTTCCTGGTGTCGCTGCTGTTGCCGGTGGTGGTGGCGCAGGCGCTGCAGGATTCCCGCGCTGGCATGTTCACCGCGATCGGCGTGCTGCTCTTCCTCGGCCTGATGCTGTGGGAGGCGCGCCGCGCCGAGCTGCGCATCCGCGAACTGCTGCGGCTGCGCTTCACCACCGACCGCATCGCCGAGGAGCGCGCCGAGGCGCTCGCGCTGGCGCAGCGACAGAGCAGCGTGAAGAGCCAGTTCCTCGCGACGATGAGCCACGAGATGCGCACGCCGCTGCACGGCATCCTCGGGCTCGCGCGATTGCTGCGGCGCCAGCCCGAGCCGCCGACCGCCGCGCAGTGGGACGTGATCGAGCGCGCCGGCGAGCACCTGCTGGCGCAGATCAACGACATCCTCGATTTCTCGCACCTGCAGGGCGGCACGATCGCGCTCGCGCAACAGCGCTTCGACCTCGCGCAGCTGATCGACGACGTGGTCGCGCAGTCGTCCCCCGCGGCGAGCGAGCGCGGGCTGCTGCTGCAGGCGCGCCTGTCGATGACACGCCCGGCGCTGGTGGTGGGCGATGCGGCGCGGTTGCGCCAGGTGCTGCAGCAATTGCTCGGCAATGCGATCAAGTTCACCGAGGCCGGTTCGGTGACGGTGATCGTCAAGCACCACCCGGTGCGCGGGCGGGTGCGCATCGACGTGCGCGACACCGGCATCGGCATCGCGGCGGTCGACCGCGGTCGCATCTTCGATGCGTTCCAGCAGGGCGACAACTCGTTCCG
>NZ_JBFUCB010001095.1:0-927 GCF_056405435.1 Rhizobacter sp. P1_G5
GGCCCCGCCGCGCGCCGCGGCCGCGCCGCCGGGCCCGCGCAGGTCGGCCAGCCGGTCCTGCAGCCGCTCGCGCAGGCGCAGCGCCCATTCGTCCTCCATCGCGTCGACCGGCACCTCGCCGAGGTCGATCGCCAGCTCGTCGATGCGCCACACCTCGTCGGGCGCGCAGGCCTCGTCGAACAACTCGTCGACGATGCGCAGCGCCGGGCCCTGCATGAACGCGGCGAGCCGCGCCTCGGCCTCGTCGGCCGGCAGCGCGGCGTCGAAGCCGACGTCGACATGCAGGTGCTCGATCAGGTGCGCGTCAGGCATGGCCCTGCACGAAGGGCTCGTCGCCCTCGCCTCCTGCATCGGGGGTGTCGCCGGGCTGGCGCACGAACGGGATCACGCGGCAGGCCGCCACGTCCGCCTGCTCGGCCAGGTGCGCATCACCGGGTGCGGCCGCCAGCGCCTCGCGCGCCGCCAGCCACGGCACCCAGCAGGCCTCGAAGCGTTGCATCGCCTCCATCTCCAGCCACAGGCAGTGCAGCGACAGGTGGGCCGGGCAGTTGATGCGCAAGGTGTCCTGCGCAAAGCGGCGGAACGCCGGCTGGCGGGTGCGCGCGGTCCAGCCCGGCATCAGCACCGTGACGCGCAGCGCGTGGAAGCCCGGCTTCAGGTTCAGCGCCGCATGCGCGCGGCCGCCCGGCGCGAGCGGGCGCAGCAGCACGTGCTCGACCACGTGCATCCCCTCGCTCTCCTGGTGCAGGTGCAGCAGGAAGAGCCGCAGGCTGGCGGCGGCGCGCCGCGCGGCCGGCGCATCGGTGTGCTCGCCCAGGTCCCACCAGCGGCCGTCCTCGTCGGGACCGAGCAGCAGGCGGTGCGGCGAGGTCGGCGCGGCCCCGGCCGGCGCCAGCAGCCGGTAGCGGTCGCGCCACAGCCCGGCGC
>NZ_JBFUCB010001096.1:0-911 GCF_056405435.1 Rhizobacter sp. P1_G5
GGCTTGGCCAGGTAGTCGTCGGCACCGGCGTTCAGGCCCAGCACCCGGTCGCCGACCGCGCCGCGCGCCGTCAGCACCACGATGGGGACGCGGATCCCCTCGGCGCGCGCGCGGTGCAGCACCTGCAGGCCGTCCAGCCCGGGAATCGTCAGGTCGAGCAGCGTCAGGTCGGGCGGCTGGTTGCGCAGCTGCTGCAGCGCATCGCTGCCGTTGTGCACCACCGCCATGTCGAAGCCGCGCCGCTCGAGCGCCAGCTGCAGCGCCTGCGCCATCGCGAGATCGTCTTCCACCAGCAGGAGTTTCATGGCCGCGAGTGTGCCTTGCCGCGCAAGGGGGTCTTGTCAGGGGCGATCCGGGTCTGACAGGAAGACGACAGCGGGCAGGACCGGGAATGACAGCCGTCTGACAGTCTCATGCCGGCACCCCAGGGCTTGCCCGGATGTAACCGGGCGCTGCTGCGCTCAGGATGGCGCCTCTGTTCAGTGCATTCCCCCTCAAGGAGACTTATTCATGCGACGCCTCTTGCTCAAAACCGTGCTGTTGCCGCTGGCCCTTGCGACCGCCTCCGCGGCCGTGTTCGCCCAGGACAACTTCAAGGTGATGATCGGCGCCAACCCCGGTGGCGGCTACGACCAGACCGGCCGCGGCATCGGCAAGGCCATGCAGGAAGCGGGCGTCGCCGGCTCGATCACCTATGAGAACAAGGGTGGCGCCGGCGGCACGATCGGCCTGGCCCAGTTCGCGAACGCATCGAAGGGCGACCCGAACGCGATGATCGTCGTCGGCGCCATCATGGTTGGYGCGATCGTGCAGAACAAGCCGCCGATCACGCTGAATGACGCGACGCCGGTGGCGCGCCTGCTGGCCGAGTACAACGTGTTCGTCGTGCCGGCCAACTCGCCGCTGAAGAC
>NZ_JBFUCB010001097.1:0-897 GCF_056405435.1 Rhizobacter sp. P1_G5
GTCGGACGTGTGGTGCCAGATCCTGGCCGACGTCACCGGCCAGCCGATCCGCCAGCTCGAGAACGCGATCCAGGCGAACGCGATCGGTGCCGCGAGCATCGCGTGGGTCGGCATCGGCGCGCTGCAATTCGCCGACCTGGCCGCGCTGCGCCGCACGCGCCGCACCTACGAGCCGGCGAGTGCGCTGCGCCGCTTGTACGGCGACAAGTTCGAGGCCTTCAAGGAGGTGCACAAGCGCCTCGCGCCGCTCTACCACCGCCTGAACGCGCCGCAGGAGGCTGCCGCATGAATGACTCTGCGACCGCTCGCCAGACCGTCGTCGACCTGTGCGTCGAGCTGTCGCTGCGCGGCTTCCTGGCCGGCACCGGCGGCAACATTGCGCTGCGTGTCGATGCCGAACGCATCGCGGTGACACCCTCGGCCACCGACTACCTGACGATGGCGGCCGCCGACGTCTGCGTGCTGCGCCTGGCCGACCTCGCGCCGCTCGAGGGAACGAAGCCGCCCTCCGTCGAGACCGGGCTGCATGCGCGCGTGCTGCGGGCGCGGCCCGACGTGCAGTGCAGCATCCACACGCACCAGCCGATCGCCAGCGCCTGCGCCTTGCTCGGGCAGGCGCTCGACGTACCGGACGGGCCCTGGCGGCAATCGCTGGGCCGCTCGGTGCCGGTCGTCGGCTATGCCCCGTCGGGCACCGCGTGGCTCGCCGCGCTGCTGGCGCGCAGGCTGCGCGCCGACACCCACGCCTACCTGATGCTGAACCACGGCGTGCTGTGCTGCGGCCCGAGCACCGAGGCCGCCGTGCAGGCCGTCGAAGACCTGGAGACGCTGGCCTGCATGCACCTGCGGCAGCGCATCGCTGCGCGCGCGCAGGCCGAGCCGTCGCAGCGCGAGGTC
>NZ_JBFUCB010001098.1:0-896 GCF_056405435.1 Rhizobacter sp. P1_G5
CCGCACCCCGCACCCGACGGCGAGCCACAGCCTCCCCACCCGCGCCTTTGCTCGAACAGGACGACATCGTCAGACCTTCTTGATCGCCGACTTGCCGAACAAGCCTGCGGGCTTCACCGCCAGCACGATCAGCAGCAGCACCAACCCGGGAACATCCTTGTAGCCGGTCGACAGGTAGAACCCGGTCGTCGTCTCGGCAATGCCCAGGATGATCCCGCCGACGATGATTCCCATGCCGCTGGTCAGGCCGCCGATGATCGCCACCGCGAAGGCCTTCAGGCCCAGCACGGCGCCCATCGTCGCGCCGGTCAGCGTCAGCGGGGCGATCAGCACACCGGCGAAGGCGGCCGTCAGCGACGACAGCGCGTACGAGAACGTGATCACCAACCCCGTGTTGATGCCCATCAGCTTGGCGGCATCGCGGTCGTTGAAGGTCGCCACCACCGCCTTGCCGTAGATCGTCTTGCGGTTGAAGAACTCCACCGCCAGCATCATCAGCAACGCACCCACCACCACCAGGATCTCCATCGGCAGCACGTTCGCACCCAGGAACTTCAGCGGCGACTCCGGCAACGGCGACGGGAACTTCAGGTCGTCACGGCCCCACACGTTCTCTGCCACGTTCTTGAAGATGATGCCCAGCGCGATCGTCGACATGATCCAGCCGAACTCCGACTTGATCTTGATCGCCGGGCGCACGCCGATGCGCTCGACGAAAGCGCCCTGCAGCGCACCGAACACGCACACCACCGGGATCATCAGCCAGTAGTTCAGGCCCAGGCCGACCAGCGTCAGCCCGACCAGCGCGCCCAGCATCAGCGCGTCTCCCTGGCCGAAGTTCAGCGTGTCGGAGGTCGCGAACGTCAGCTGGTAGCCGAACGCGATCACCGCATAGA
>NZ_JBFUCB010001099.1:0-895 GCF_056405435.1 Rhizobacter sp. P1_G5
GTCCAGCGCCGCACCGCCGCGTCGGCCTCGCGCCAGCTGAGCGCGACCCACCGGTTCGCGGCCGCGTCGTGGCGGCGGTAGGCGATGCCCTCGGGGCTGCGATGGACGCGCGCGTCGAACAGTTCGGTCAGCGTGCGGGCGTGGGACAGGATCGGATCGTCGAGAGTCATCGGGCCATTGTCAGCTCAGCTCGGGGCCGATGAGGCGGCACCGCGTGCACGCGGCCGGGGTCGCTCGACCGTTCACGGGCGATGCGTCCGTTCGTGCACCGACTGGCAGGCGGCGCAGCGCTGCGCCGCCGGCTGCGCCAGCAGCCGCTGCAGCGCGATCGGCTCGCCGCAGTCGGCGCAGTCGCCGTAGCTGCCGTGCTCCAGGCGCTGCAGCGCCGCCTCGGTCAGGCGCAACTCGTCGAGGTCGCGCTGCGCCTGCGCGTCGTCGATTTGCGCCGACTGGCTCTGCGTCGCCTCGTCCTTGCGGTCGATCACCTCGTGGCCGCCGGCCCGGCCGGCGTCCTGCTGCGCCATCCGCGCCGCGTGCACATCGGCCTGCAGGCCCTGCAGCCGGAACAGCAGCAGGCCGCGCAAGGCGTTCAGGTGGGTCTGGGTCGGCAGGTCCATGCGGTCTCCGTCGCGGGTTGGTGATCGGCCCGATTCTTTGGGGCAACCCGGCGCCGCGGCTTGAGCCACGTCAAGGAGACAACCGGGCACGCTGCCTATCGTGCGGCCTTCTTCCAGGAGAAACCCATGGCCCAGATGAAAGCCGCCGTCGTCCAAGCGTTCGGCCGGCCCCTCGAGATCGGCGACATCGAGGGCCGCATCGTGATGCGCATCGGCGCATGACGGCCGCGCTGCGCGACTGGTGGCTGCACCTGGCGGCCGCGCCGGCGAAGCAGGCC
>NZ_JBFUCB010001100.1:0-882 GCF_056405435.1 Rhizobacter sp. P1_G5
CGCTGAGCGTACGGGGCTGGAACTCGACGCCGATGCCGTTGGCGCCCACCGTGTTGTTGACGAGCACGTCGAGCGCACCGACAACCAGATCGTGATTGCGGTCGAGGTAGCGCATCTGGTTGCGAAGCGGTGCAGCGCCCTGCTCGACCAGCTGATTGGGCGAGCCGCCATCACGACGGAATTTGCGCTGCGGGTTCGGTCGTGCGGCCTCGTAGTGGGCCAGCAGCGTGCGGTTGCGCAGTCGGTTCAGGCCGCGCTGCGGATCGAGCCAGGAGACGAGGCGATCGACCGGATTCAGACGCGCGCCCATCAGTGGAGACGCGCGACGCTGAAGCGCAGGCCGCCCAGGGTCGGGACGCCCGATGTACGGTCGCGCTCACCGGCGACGCGGCGTTCCCATTCTTGTCGGCCGGCGCGGATCTCGGCCAGATCCTCGCTCCGGAAGACGCGGTCGCCGAGGCGCGCTTCCTTGCCGAGCAGGACATCGGTTTCGGCCTGCAGGTAGGCGGCCAGCATCGTGGTGGCAGAGGTGCTCATGCGCCCATGCTCGTTAGATCCGCCTGCCATTTGTAGCCTACGAGATGACAATATTTATCGAGGCTTCCAGCACTTGCTACGGCAGACGGACACGAGACGTCCTAGGCGTTGCCAGTACAACGGCTTCTTCCGGCTGGTTTAGGTCGATCAAATTCGTTCGCTGAGCAACAGTGCTTGCCGAAGGCGACCTTCATCAACAGTGGCCGCGTGTCCCGGCTACGGGTCCGTTCGGGTGTGCATCTCGGACACGTCGGACGGGTCTACTCAAACGTGTGCCGACTCCGCCTCTACGACGTGAAGGCGCGGCGAAATCATCTCGAGAACGTCCCCGGATCGATATCGATC
>NZ_JBFUCB010001101.1:0-881 GCF_056405435.1 Rhizobacter sp. P1_G5
GCGTACTTCAGCAGCGGCACCGCGTTCTTCGACATGTCGATGCCGTAGTAGTCCAGGCGCCACAGCAGCGGTGCGATGGCCACGTCGAGCATCGAGAAGTCGTCGCCCAGCATGTACTTGTTCTTCAGGAAGATCGGCGCGAGCTGGGTCAGGCGGTCGCGGATCTGCGCGCGCGCCTTCTCGAGCTGCTTGTCGTTCGGCTTCAGGCCGCGCGACTCGAGCACGTTGACGTGCGCGAACAGCTCCTTCTCGAAGTTCAGCAGGAACAGCCGCACGCGCGCGCGCGCCACCGGATCGCCCGGCATCAGCTGCGGGTGCGGGAAGCGCTCGTCGATGTACTCGTTGATGATGTGCGACTCGTACAGGATGAGATCGCGCTCGACGAGGATGGGCACCTCGTTGTACGGATTCATCAGCGCGATGTCTTCGGGCTTGGCGAAGAGATCGACGTCGCGGATCTCGAAGTCCATGCCTTTTTCGAACAGGACGAAGCGGCAACGATGCGAGTAAGGGCAGGTCGTTCCGGAGTAAAGCACCATCATGGTGGTGGCTCCTTGGAGGCAGAGGTCAAAACACAAACGCAGCAGGCATGCCTTCGGGCAGCCCGCTGCGTCATCGACCCGGGCCGTCGTGCGGCCCAGGGCGCGAAATCACATCGTTATTTCACGTCTTTCCAGTAAACCGCGTTCAGGCGCCAGGCAATGACGACGAACACGGAGAGAAACAGCAGCACCCAGACGCCGACGCGAACGCGCTGGCCCTGGGCCGGCTCTCCCATCCACTGAAGATAGGCGACAAGGTCGGCCACCGCCTCGTCATAGTCATTGGCGCTCAGCTTGCCGGGCGTCACCTGCTCGAAGCCGGCGAAGCGGTGCACCGAC
>NZ_JBFUCB010001102.1:0-880 GCF_056405435.1 Rhizobacter sp. P1_G5
GCGCTGTTCCGTCTGCCCGAACCTGCCGGAATGTAAGCAATCGGATCTCAAGAATTGCTTTAGGTAACTCATTCAATTCATTGATCTGTAACGACAAATATGATTTCATACGGGGCTGGATCACTGGTTTTCGCCTGCCATCCCCGACAACCCAGCGACGGCCCGCCGACAGCCTTGTCAGGGTTCTTCTGACCCCTCGTTTGGAGCGGTACCGACTACGAGGAAGAGGATGTGGCGCCTACAGTGACTCCATCGACACACCCGTTCACTGGAGCGTCACCATGCAGAGCACCGACAGCACCGAGATCGTTGGCAACCCCTTCGTTCTCATGATGAATCCGGCCGAAGTGTTCCAGGCGATGGAGCGTTCCGAGCGCCTGGACCGCCTGCAACGCCGCATCTGCCGCCCGCTGGACAAGCCGCTGATCCCGCGTGTCGAGTCCGACATCAATGCCTACGATCACCTGATCGACGCCGAGCCGGAATCCGACTGAATTCTCTGGCGGGTCGCTTAGCATCGGGGTGCTTCCAGCCCCGATGACATGACCAAGACACCCGCCTATGACGCGCTGGCCGCCCTGAGCCAGCGGCTTCACCACTTCGATCACCTTCGCGCCATCGCCGGCTGGGACCAGGCCGCGATGATGCCGCCCAAGGGCAACGATGCCCGGGCCGCCGCGGTGGCCGAGCTTTCAGCGCTGATGCATCGGTTGCGCACCGATCCATCGACCGCCGGCGACATCGAGCGCGCCGGGCAGGAACCCCTCGACGATTTCCAGCGTGCCAACCTGCGCGAGATCCAGCGCGAATGGCGGCTCGCCAATGCGCTGCCCGAATCGCTGGTGCAGGCGCGCTCGCTGGCCACCGCGCGCTGCGAGGA
>NZ_JBFUCB010001103.1:0-878 GCF_056405435.1 Rhizobacter sp. P1_G5
GTGCCCCCACTGCTGCTGCAGCGCCGCGATCTCCGGCGCCACCGGCTGCTGCTGCAGCAGGTTGGCCGACGGCTTGTCCGACAGGATGTCGAACAACGCCGGCGGCTGCCGGTCGACCAGCATGTGCGTGCCGACCAGCACGCCCAGTTGGCGCGGCCCGGTGAACTGGAACTCGAAGGCCACGCGGCTCGCATCGAACTGCGGGTCGAGCAGGTCGCGCCCGAGCGTGGTGTTGCGGTAGCCGATGCCGGCCAGCGACGCGAGCGTCGGCAGCACGTCGACCTGCTGCGCCCAGTGGTCGATGCGGCGCGGCGCCACGTGGCCGGGCGAATAGACGAGGAACGGCGTGTGGCCCTGCGTGATCGCGAGGTCGTGCCATGACTTCGGCAGGTGCTGCCCGGTCACGCCGATGATCCCGTGGTCGCCGATGAACGCGAAGAGCGTGTTCTTGAAGTACGCCTCCTTCTTCGCTGCTTCCATGAAGCGGCCGATGCACCAGTCGAGGTAGGCGAACGCACGGTACTCGTCGACCGAGATGAAGCCGTTGTCCTCCAGCTGCGCATCGGTCGGCGTCGGCGGCTGGAACGCGGCCTTGTCCTCGTCGGGGATGGTGTACGGCCGGTGGTTGCCGCTGGTCTGGATCATCGCGAAGAACGGCGTCTTCTGCGCGCGGAACATCTCGTTCGCTTCCAGGAACAGGTTCTTGTCGGAGACGCCCCAGACGTCGACCACCGGCGACTTCAGCCGCGTCTGCTCGACGATGTCGATGTCGTCGATGCTGGCCGTCAGCACGCCGCGCACGTTGGCCCACGAGGTGCTGCCGCCGATGAAGTAGAACTTCTTGTAGCCGGCGAACTCGTTGATGATCGACTGCTGGT
>NZ_JBFUCB010001104.1:0-871 GCF_056405435.1 Rhizobacter sp. P1_G5
GCTTTGGGAATAACTCATGCGCTTCTGTCTCTACTTGATTCGGGCGGGTTTCCATGTCTGGACATTTCCGGCTGCAGCGAGCAATCGGTTCATGCAGTTCCTGAGTTTCTGATGCGGGAAATCATGGGTCATTTGTCGAACAGGCAATCAGGGCAATCGGACGAGATGACAATTCAATGGCCAACGAGTGGATTGAAAATTTACCCGGAGTGGCTTCCAGCGGTGCGAAATTGGGTTTCCAGTCTGGAATTAAAAAACAAGATCGTCGCCTATGGGGAAAGTCGTTCGCTCAAAAACGGAGGAATATTATTTGTGCAAGAGGGAACAAATGTCGGGGAGGCCGTCTACAACATAAAATTCGATGAAGAGTCGCGTGCAGAAATCATGAACTACTATTCACTCAAGAAAAATGCCAACGTCATAAAAATCAACAAAATCCGAAGCAAGGAGAAATTGGACATAGATGATCTGAGGGATGATATTTCCAGTGTAGCAAAACTTGACGATAGAAATGAGCTGGAATGCCGAATCGCACTTCTTCGTGGCGAGGAAACGTTTCACACGGAAGCATTGATTTACATGCGACATGAGAATCAAGAGGGAATAATATTATTCAACTCTCTTGGGAATGAGTATAAGCACGCGGAACTTCACTCCCTTACCGCTCCGAATCGATCCATTTATTATGTGGCCGACGACAGTCAAGCTTCTCCATCAGGGTGTCGTTTTTACTCCCTGGATCTTGGCTGCGCAATGACAGAAAGGGATGGGGATGGAAACTTCCGCCTCTCAAATGAATATATCCTGTCCCGCGCCAAGAAGAAGCTTTTTAATAACTCCGATGGGAATGCCATCGACAGCAAGATATATG
>NZ_JBFUCB010001105.1:0-868 GCF_056405435.1 Rhizobacter sp. P1_G5
ACCGCGCGATGGCCGAGGACGTGCTCGCGCGCTGCGCCGAGGCCGCGCTGCTGCAGGCCCGGCCCGCGGGCGTCACCGTGCGCCTGCCGCTGGCGGGCTCGCCGGCCGAGGCATCGGTGTCATTGACGCGCAGCCCGGGCGAGGCGCGCTACGGCACCGACCTGCCGGCGCTGCGCGCGCTGCCCGGGGCCGACCACTGGCTGTGGCGCGACGGCGAGGGCGGGCTGACCGAGGCGATGGTGCGCTTCGCGGCACGCGTCGAGATGGCGCGCACCGTCGAAGACGTGCTCGCACGGCGCTGCCGGCTGCTGTTCCTCGATGCACGCGAGGCGCTGCGCATCGCGCCCGAGGTGGGCCGGTTGCTGCGCGAGGAGCTGGGGGAGGGCTTCGATGCCGCGGCATCGATCGGTGCGTTCGAAGCGCTGGCGGCCCGTTACCTGGAGCTGCCGTAGGGCGATCTGCCACGGCGCCAAGTCAAGCCGCAGCCGCATGCCCGGTGTCTGTGTCGGGGTGTGTCAGGGAGCGCGGGTCTTTGCCCATATAATCCCGAGGCTTTGCTGCTGACGACTGTCTTCTCCGCCATGACCGAACCCCTCGACCGTGGCGTAGCTCAAGAAGATGGCGCCGACGACCAGCCTTTCAAGACCCTGACGCGAGAAGAAGCGCAGGCCTTGCGAGGACGAATTCCCCAGGTGTCGCCCTGGAGGGTGGTTGCGGTGCAGGCGGTGGCGGGTTTGCTTTGCACGGCCATCGCGGTCGTCGTGACGCAATTGATGGGACAAGATTCTGGTGCTGCCTGGTCGGCGTTGTACGGCGCGGCGGCGGTGGTTCTTCCGGCAGCATTGCTCGCCAGGGGAATGACCCGAGG
>NZ_JBFUCB010001106.1:0-867 GCF_056405435.1 Rhizobacter sp. P1_G5
GCGTTGGGCTGCGACCAGACCGTGCGGCGCTGGATGGCGCCGGCATCGGGCACCGGGATCGCGAACGGATCAGCGAAGCCGCGCACGCCGTTGAGCGTGCCGAAGTAGTGGTCGAACGAGCGGTTCTCCTGCATCAGCAGCACGATGTGCTCGACATCCTTCAGCGTGCCGGTCGTGTTGTTGGCCTGGATCGCGAGGGCCCTCTGGATGGCGGGCGGGAACAGGCCCAGCGCGACGGTGGAGCCAGCGGCGGTGCGGAGGAAATTGCGGCGGTTGAGCGTCATGGCATCGGTCCGTGGGTTCGTCGTGCTCAAGGCGCGCAATGCAGGTCGCGGGTGTTGCCCGCCGAGCCGCAATCCTTGTTGTCGTTGCCGCCGCCGCAGGCGGTCAGCGCGACGGAGATCGCGACGCTCACCCCCAGCGCAAAGCGCCGGGCGGAAGCGGCTGCAGTCGATGCAGACGGTGTGTGGCGGAGCGATGTGTGGCGGGCCGGTGTGGCCGGCCGCGGGGTAGGGATGGCGTGCATGGGGGTTCCGACTGAGGTTGGGAGCGTGTCGATCCCACCCATGCTATGTGGTAATTATTGTGTTTGTGTGACTTTGTGGTTTTTGATGCGAAGGGTTCGCACACGGAAGGACACTGACAAATTTGTCATCTGCCGGACAGGTTCCCGTCCGCCAGCGATTCCTACGATGGCGCGGTTTTGACCACCTGCCATCGCAGAAACCAACCCATGAAACTCGCTACCTTTGCCGTGACCGCGGTTGCTCTCGCCGCTGCCTCGGCTGCCAATGCGCAAGACGCGCAAGCCTCTTCCACCAACGTGACGCTGTACGGCGTCGCCGATGCCTACGTGCAGTTCGCCAA
>NZ_JBFUCB010001107.1:0-863 GCF_056405435.1 Rhizobacter sp. P1_G5
GATCAGAGACCGTGTAGGTGATGGTGACGGGGCCGCTCACGTTGGTGGCGGGCGTGAACACCAGTTCGCCGTTGCCGTTGATGCTGACGCTGCCGAGCGCCGGGTTGCTCAGCACCGGGTTGCTGACGCTCAGCGTGTCGCCGTCGACATCGATGTCATTCGCGAGCACCGGGATCGTGACCGGCAGGTTGACGGCGCTCGACGCGCCGTCGGCGACGGCGACCGGTGCATCGTTGACCGGTGCGACGTTGATCGTCACGCTCGACGACGACTGCAGGCTGCCGTCGCTGACGGTGTAGGGAACGTTCAGCGAGCCGTTGAAGTCGTGCGCCGGCGTGAAGCTGAGCGTGCCGTCGGCGTTCAGCGTGACCGTGCCTTGCGGCAGCACCACCGGCGTGCCGACGGCGATCGGCTGGCCACCGACCGAGACGATGCTCAGCGCGGGACCATCGACATCGGCATCGTTGGCGCGCGGGTCGAACGTGACCRGTGTGTCTTCCACCGCATTGACGGTGTCGGCGTTCGCGACCGGCACGTCATTCACCGGCGTGATGCTGATCTGCACCGAGGCCGGCGCCGACGTGGCGCCGTTGTTGTCGATCACCTCGTAGCTGAGCGCGGAGTTGCCGTTGAAATCGGCGGCCGGCTTGAACAGCAGCGAGCCGGCCTGGGCGGGCGTCAGCAACTGGCCGGCGGTGACGACGGTCACGCCATCGGCCAGCAGGATGGTGCTGCCGGCGGGAATGGAGACGATGCGGACGCCGGCGATGCTGCCGTCGGCGTCGTGGYCGGTCAGCGAGATCGGCAGCGAGGCGTCTTCAGCGCCGCCGGCGGTGCCGCCGTCGGCCACCGGGGTCTGGTTG
>NZ_JBFUCB010001108.1:0-861 GCF_056405435.1 Rhizobacter sp. P1_G5
GGCCTGCTTCGCGTCGCCGCGCAGCCGTGATGGATCGCCCGCCAGCGTCACGAAGGTCTCGATGCCGGTGCGGCGCAGCGCGATGGCGGCCACCAGGCCGTCGCCGCCGTTGTTGCCCGGCCCGATCGCCACCCAGGCACGCCGCGTGTGCGGCGCGAGCGCCCGGGCGAGGCGCGCCACGGCATCGCCGGCGCGCTGCATCAGCATGAACGGCGGCACCGCCTGCAGCGCCGTGGCCTCGATCTCCCGCGTGCGTGCCAGCCCGTGCAGCGGCCAGGCAGGGGTTCCGGCATGGATCCGCTGCAGCATCGCGTTCACTCAGCGCCGCAGGCGCTCGATGCCCAGGCCGTCGATGTCGATCGCCGGCGCGCGCTGCGCGAGCTGGTCGGCCAGCACGCGTGCCGAGCCGCAGGCGAGCGCCCAGCCGCTGGAGCCATGGCCCAGGTTCAGCCAGATGCCGGCCAGCCCGCTCGCGCCCAGCACCGGTGGGCCGTCCGGCAGCATCGGCCGCGCGCCTTTCCAGCGCTGCGCCTGGCTCATGCGCGCCGCGCCCGGGAACCAGTCGTTCAGCACCTTGTACAAGGTGTCGAGCGAGCCCTTGTTCATCGCCTGCGCAGAGCCGCCCAGCTCGGCGCTGCCGGCCACCCGCACGCGTGAGCCCATGCGGCTCACGGCGACCTTGTACCGCTCGTCCATCAGCGCCGAGCGTGGGCCGACGTCGGGGTGCGCCTCGTGGTGGCGCAGCGGCGCCGTCACCGAGTAGCCGTAGACCGGCGCGAGCGGCAGGCGCAGCCCGTGCGGCGTCAGCAGCTGCGGTGCGCCCATCGCGGCGCAGACGACGATCGCGTCGAAGGTCTGCGT
>NZ_JBFUCB010001109.1:0-861 GCF_056405435.1 Rhizobacter sp. P1_G5
CGCATAGGTCTGGAACACGATGCCGAGGCCGCGCGTGTTGGCCTTGGCGTGCGTGATGTCGCGGCCGTCGAGCTCGATGCGGCCGCGCGTCACCGGCTCGAAACCGGCCACCATCTGCAGCGTCGTGGTCTTGCCGCATCCCGAAGGCCCGAGCAGCGAGACGAACTCGCCTTTCTCGACCGACAGGTTCATGTCGGCGACCGCGCAGGTGTCGCCATAGAACTTGGTCACGCCAGTCAACTGCAGGAAAGACATCGGGGTCCTCGCTTGCGGAATCCGGGAGGGAAGATTCCTCCAACGGATCGCAAGTTGCGGGCCATCTTGACCCGAGAATTCCAATCAATCAAATACTCCATTTCCCTATTTCGTTTGATGGAATACTTCAGGCTTCTGTGACCCATGGAATTCCACAGGATCGAGCATGAGCGATGAGAGCCCGTCGACCGCCGCCGCCAGCCGGCTGTTTGCCGTGATCCGTGCGCTGGCGCAGGTGCACGCCGATGGGGGGCGCGTCACGCAGATTGCCCRCAGCGTGGGCCTGACGCAGGCCACCACGCACCGCCTGCTGCAGTCGCTGGTGGCAGAGGGCATCGTCGAGCAGGACGCGCGCAGCAAGCTCTATCGCCTGGGCATCGAGTTCTTCGCGCTGGCCGCCTCGGCCGGCAACCCGGCCGACCTGCGCACGCTGTGCCGACCCGCGCTGTTGCGGCTGTGCGCGAGCCTGGGCGACAGCATCTTCCTGCTCGCGCGCAGCGGCTTCGATGCGGTGTGCCTGGACCGCAGCGAGGGGCCGTTCCCGATCCGCTCGTTCACCGGCGACGTCGGTGGGCGCGTCGCGCTGGGCGTGGGCCAGGGGGCGCT
>NZ_JBFUCB010001110.1:0-849 GCF_056405435.1 Rhizobacter sp. P1_G5
CGGCGCGGATCGTGCCGAGTGCGCCCAGCACCATCGGCCGGTCGACCAGGCCGGCCGCGCGCAAGGCCGCTTCGACATACGGCAGGTAGCGCGCGATGTTGGCCGGCTTGGTCGCAGGGAACAGCTGGCTCACGAGACCGACCGTCAGCACCGGATCGGTCGGCGGGCCTTCGTCGGCCAGCTTCAGCAGCATCTGGCAGCGCGGGCCGACGATGCCGTCGGCGATGATGCCGATGCCGGCCTGCCAGCGCCGGATCGCGGCGTCGAAGCCGTCGTCGATCGACGGGCCGGTGCTGGCGAGCACCGGGAAATCCGCGGCATCGGGGCCGAGTTCGGCGGCGAGCGCCTTCGCGAGACGGGTCACGTCCGGGCCGGACGCACCTTTGGAGATCAAGAGCTTCATGGGCTCCTCCGGGGTGGTTGAGGCTGCCGGGCCAGTATCGTGCGGCGGGGATCTACGTCCATCCCACATGTGATGGACGCGGGCGCGGTGCTACCGTTGCGGGATGTCCAGCACCCCCTCTCTTCCACCTGTCGTTTCTCCGCCGCCCACTTCAGCCTGGGCGCCGCWCTCGCTCCCGGTGTTCCGCATGCTGTGGGGCACCTGGGTCGCCGCCAACGTCTGCATGTGGATGAACGACGTGGCGGCGGCGTGGCTGATGACCTCGCTGACGACCTCGCCGGTGCTGGTGGCGCTGGTGCAGTCGGCGTCGACGCTGCCGGTGTTCATGCTCGGGCTGCCGAGCGGCGCGATGGCCGACATCCTCGACCGCCGGCGCTACTTCATGCTGACGCAGCTGTGGGTGGCCGCGGTGGCGGTGGTGACCTGCACGACGATCGCGTTCGATG
>NZ_JBFUCB010001111.1:0-847 GCF_056405435.1 Rhizobacter sp. P1_G5
CGCAGATGTCGATGACTTCCTGCACCTCGCCCAGGCCTTCCTGCAAAATCTTGCCGGTCTCCAGCGAGATCAGCCGGCCCAGCTCTGCCTTGTGGCGGCGCACGGTTTCGCCAAAAGCGCGCACCAGTTCACCGCGTTTGGGTGCGGGCACACTGCGCCAGGCTATGAAACGCTGGTGTGCGCCGTTCAGTGCGCTGTCGACTTCGTTGGCGCTGTGGATGGCTACGCGCGCCAGGAGGCTGCCATCGATGGGAGTGACCACTTCGATGGCCGCGGACGCCTTGCTGCCGAGGTCGGCGTTGACGCCCAGGGTTTTAAAGAGGGATGAAACGTCGCTGGAGTGACTCATGCGGAAGTCCTTTCGTGGGTTGTCCTGAAATCGGAAGCTGTGTGGGTGGCGAGGCTTTGCAGCCCGCGGCCCAGGCGCTCGGCGCCTTGCTGCAGCGCGGCCTGTGATGGGTTGGCAAAACTCAAACGCAACCAGGGTTGTGCGGCGTTGCTGATGCTGAAGGCGGCGCCTGGTACTACCAGCACTCGATGCCGAAGCCCGAAGTCCACCCAATCTTTTGTCGGCAACAGGGGCAAGTCCCTGCGCAGTCGTGCCCAGACAAACATGCCGCCTTGCGGCGCATCGAATTCGAGCAACCCGCCGGCATGCGCGCGCAAGGCGTTGGCCAGCGTGGCGCCTTTGGCCGCGTAGGCTGTGCGCAGCGAGGCCAGGTGCGACGCGAGGCGGTAGGAGCCCAGCATGGTCGCCAGCGTGAGCTGCTCCAGCGAACCGCTGTGCACGTCGGCCGCCTGCTTGGCCAGCACCACCGCGCGCAGAATGTCCGCCGGTGCGAGGAGC
>NZ_JBFUCB010001112.1:0-846 GCF_056405435.1 Rhizobacter sp. P1_G5
ACCCGTACATGATGGTGATCTGCTCGGGGCTCATCAAGGCGATCCCGGCCGACCTGTACGAGGCCTCGGCGGTGGCCGGGGCCGGGCCGTTCACCAATTTCTGGCGCATCACGCTGCCGCTGATCCTGAAGCCGCTCACACCGCTGTTGATCTCGGCCTTCGCGTTCAACTTCAACAACTTCGTGCTGATCAGCCTGCTCACCGGCGGGCGGCCCGACTTCCTGGACACGAGCGTGCCGGCCGGCACCACCGACCTGCTGGTGAGCTACACCTACCGCATCGCGTTCCAGGACTCGGGCCAGCAGTTCGGGCTCGCGGCGGCGATCTCCACCGTCATCTTCGCGATGGTCGCGGTGATCTCGCTGGTGCAGATGCGCCTCACGAACGTTTCCAAGGACTGACATGGCCATCGTCCTCGACAAGAGCCACCGCTGGCGCGTGCTGGCCGCGCACGCGTTCCTGATCGCACTCGTCGCGCTGGTGATCTTCCCGTTCCTGATGATCCTGTCGATCTCGCTGCGCCCGGGCAACTTCGCGGCCGGCAGCCTGATCCCCGAGACCATCAGCTTCGAGCACTGGAAGCTCGCGCTGGGCCTGTCGTACACCGCGCCCGACGGGCGGCTGGTGAAGCCRGATTTCCCGGTGCTGCTGTGGCTGTGGAACTCGGTCAAGGTGGCCAGCCTCACCGCGGCGATCACGCTGACGCTGTCGACCACCGCCGCCTATGCCTTCGCGCGCATGAAGTTCCACGGCAAGCGCATCGCGCTCGGCGGGCTGATGCTGATGCAGATGTTCCCGGCGGTGCTCGCGCTGGTGGCGATCTTCGCGATCTTCGACCGCATCGGC
>NZ_JBFUCB010001113.1:0-845 GCF_056405435.1 Rhizobacter sp. P1_G5
ATGCTGGTCGTGCGTCACGTGCACGGCGGTGATGCGCAGCCGGCGCAGCAGGCCGGCGAGCTCGCTGCGCACCGATTCCTTCAGCTTGGCGTCGAGCGCGGTCAGCGGCTCGTCCAGCAGCAGCACGCGCGGCTGCACCGCCACGGCACGGGCGAGCGCGACACGCTGGCGCTGCCCGCCGGACAGCTGCGCCGGCCGGCGCTGCTCCAGGCCGTTCAGGCGCACCAGGTCGATCAGCTCGCCGACCCGGCGGCGCACCTGCTCGCGCGGCAGGCGCCGGATCGCGAGGCCATAGCCGATGTTGGCTTCGACGCTCATCTGCGGGAACAACGCATAGTGCTGGAACACCATGCCGACGCCGCGGGTCTCGATCGGGCGCCGGGTCACGTCCTCGTCGTTGAAGCGGATGCTGCCGCCGGCGTCGGGCGCGACGAGGCCGGCGATCACGCGCAGCAGCGTGGTCTTGCCGCAGCCCGAGGGGCCGAGCAGTGCCAGCACCTCGCCCGGCTCCACCTGCAGCGAGGTGGCCTGCAGCGCTGGCGCGGCGCCGCCGTAGGTCTTGGCACAGCCGAGCACCGCGATGCGGGTCGGGGCGGAGGGTTCAGGCAGCGGAGCCATGTTTTCTTTCGATCCGGTGGGCCACCGCCTGCATGCCCCAGAGCACCGGCAGGATGACGAGGAAGAACAGCAGCGTGTAGGCCGAGCCGATCTCGATGCGCATCGACGCATAGCTGTCGGCCAGGCCCACCGGCAGCGTGCGCGTGAGCGGCGTGTGCAGCATCCAGGTGAGGTTGAACTCGCCCATCGACAGCGTGAACACCATCAGGCAGCCGGCGACGATGGAC
>NZ_JBFUCB010001114.1:0-840 GCF_056405435.1 Rhizobacter sp. P1_G5
GACTCTCAGCTGGTCGGCTGCAACCCACTCGATCCGCGGCGGAAGTCCCACTCCGTAGGTCGATTCTGCGTAGTAGATGACCGACGCGTCCTTGTCCCCGTGCGAGAACGAGCCGTGTTGCGGCGGACCCAGGTGWATCTCGTCGTACAAGGCGCCTTGACCGAAACCGAGCCCGTTGTCGACGACCTCGACGGTTGCGGCGAAGTTTCTGGATGGGCTTTCAACTTGCGTCGTCTCGACAGCTCGCGGCACGCCTTCAGAACATGCTGAGAGACCGATGGCTGCCCCAAGCAACGCTCCTGCCCAGCTCATGCGCGCCCCTTGCGCTTCTCGAACTCGCGTCAGTACTTTCCTTGCTTCCTTGGACAGTTCGATGGTCATGGATGGTCCGTCAGGCAAGCAGAAGCGCTGCAACCAGCAATACGACGCCGACGACGACGAGAGTCCATCCCGGCTTTTCGCTGGCAAACACGAAAGTGCTCGGATCATTTGCGAGGTAGACGATCTGCACGGGCTTCCCGGCCTTGAAGTCAGCGAGCACCTCCTCTGGAAAGGAATGCTTCTGCGTGACGTCGCGACCATCTTCCGTCTTGAAATGAAACTCGGCTGTGTACGTGGAGGAGCCGCTCTGCTTGAACTCGGTGTACTTTCCAATCGGCTCAACCGTTGCGGTCTTCCCGCGCTTCTGAATGCTCGTGACTTCCGAGCGATCCTTCAACCCATAGCCGATGAAGACAAGTGCTGCGAATGCACCGAGCAACTTGAAGAGAACTTTGCCGTGAGATCTGGAGTGCATAGGGTTGAGTGGAGAATGAGTCCATGTGCTGCAATGCTGCCACG
>NZ_JBFUCB010001115.1:0-838 GCF_056405435.1 Rhizobacter sp. P1_G5
GCAGCGGCCAGGCCCATCACGGCCACCAGCCTGAGGCACCACTTCCTCGCTCCGCCCATGAGACTCCGCTCAGTTCGTCATTCGATCCGGCACGTCACTCCGATCTGCGGACGCCCAGCTCCTCGTAGAGCCGCTCGACCAGCGCGCGCAGTTCGTCGACCTCGCGCTTCAGGCTCAGCTGCTGTGCTTTCAGTGCCGCCAGCTCGCTGGTGGCGACGAAATCCTCGTCGCTCGACGCCACCGGCATGGCCGAGATGTCGACCGTGCCGCTCAGCAGGTGCGTCCAGCGCGCCTCGCGGGCACCGGGCGCGCGCGGCAGCTTGACCACCAGCGGGCCGCCCTTCTCGTCGGCGCGCGTGGCCAGCTCGTCGAGGAAAGCCTCGACCGACGAGGTGTCGGCGAAGCGGTGCAGCCGCTCGCAGTTGGCGCGCAGTTCGGAGGCCGTCTGCGGGCCGCGCAGCATCAGCACCGCGAGCAGCGCAACCGATTGCGACGGCAGCGCGAGCGCGCGGCCGAGGTTGTGCTCGTAGCGGCTGACGCGCGAGCCGCTGGACTCGAAGGCCAGGTGCAGGGCCTTCAGCGCGTCGACGGCCGACTGCACCTCGGCATCGGTCGCGTTCATCACCGGATCGCGGGCGGTCTTCTGGTTGCAGCCGGAGGCCAGCGCGTTCAGCGACAGCGGGTAGCTGTCGGGCACGGTGCTGGCCTTCTCGATCAGCACGCCGAGCGCGCGGGCCTCCAGCAGGGTGAGGGGCCGCAAACTCACACCGCGAACCCGTCGTCGGCCTGGATCACGGCGCCGTTGACGAAGTGGCTCTCGTTGGCGCACAGCATCATC
>NZ_JBFUCB010001116.1:0-836 GCF_056405435.1 Rhizobacter sp. P1_G5
GCCGTACACCGAACTGGCGGCACCGCTCGGGCTGCGGTTGTGGTGGCTGCGGCTCGACGAGATGCCCGATGCCGCCGCACTCGCGACGCTGTCGGCCGACGAGATCGCGCGCGGCCAGCGCTTCGCGTTCGAGGGCCTGCGGCGCAGGCACCTGGCGTCACACGTCGCGTTGCGGGCGATCCTCGCTCAGCAGACCGGCCTGCCCGCCGCCGCGCTGGTGTTCGGTGCCGGCCCGTTCGGCAAGCCGTTCCTGCACGCGCCGGCCGCCTGCGTCTTCAACATGAGCCACAGCGACGATGTCGCGGTGATCGCAGTGGCGCCAGGTGCATCGGCGGGCACCGAGATCGGCGTCGACGTGGAGGTGCTGCGGCCGATGCGCGATGCGATCGCGCTGGCCGAGCGCAATTTCACGTCGGCCGAACAACGCGCGCTGCGGGCCGCGCCACCCGAGCAGCGCGACCTCGCCTTCATGCGCGGCTGGACCCGCAAGGAAGCCTGCCTGAAGGCGATCGGCAGCGGGCTGTCGATTCCGCCCGACGCGGTCGATGCCGGATTGCAGCAGGACCTTGCCGCGCTGCAGGTCGTGCATGACGGCGCCCGTCACGCGCTGCAGGTGCAATCGCTCCCGGAGCACGCCGGCACGGCACTCGCCGTCGCGGTGCGCGAGGTCAGCGCCCCGCCTTCCTGAAGGTCAGGTTGATCCGCGAGCGCCCGGTCGCCGGATGCTCGCCGTCCGCGAGCGGCGCCACGCCGTGGAAGGCCAATCGCGAAGCACCGCCCCACACGACCACGTCGCCATGCGCCAGCCGCAGCCGCTGCACGGGCGACTGCCGTTG
>NZ_JBFUCB010001117.1:0-834 GCF_056405435.1 Rhizobacter sp. P1_G5
GATCCATCGAGGGCGGGCCGTTCAGGTCTTGCGTTTCAGGGAGCCGCTGGCGGCGTCGCGCACCTCGATCTGGCCGGCTTCCAGGTCGACCTGGGTGCGCAGCAGCAGCTCCAGCGGCACCGGCTGGGCCCACATGAAGCCGCGGATCTCGAACTCGATGACGTTGTGCGTGTCGAGCACGCTGGACGGCTCGATCGCCTTCACCTCGAGCGAGTCCTCCATCACGCGCGGCTCGAAGCGCAGGATGGCCTGCTTGATCGTGCGTTCGAGCAGCGGGATGTCGATGCGCGACGCGAGCTGGCCCGACATCGGCGGCAGCCCGAAGTTGATGACCGATTCGCCGGCCAGCGGGTATAGCTCCGCCAGCCGCGGCATCGGCTTGACGGCGTTCAGCAGCCACGACAGGTCGCGCAGCACCGCCTCGCGGATCTGCGCCTTGTTCATCACGCGCGACTCGTCCGACTCGACGCGCGAATGCGGGTTGAGGTCGGTCAGGCGGTCGAGCAGGACCGGCTGAAGGCGATCGCGGACCTCATGGGTGGCCATGGTCGTCGGTCAGGCCGCGGCGTCCGGCGTCGGCTCGTCATCGGGCACCGGCAGCGGCTCCAGCGTGATCTCGCGCACCGCCAGCAGGTCGGAATCGTGCTCGCCGAGCGCCAGCACGCGCTGGCCGATGCCGCGGAAGTGCTCGTCGTTCAATGCCTGCCATTCGGTGCGGCGCGACAGCTGCGCCAGCGCATCGCCCTCGGTCGCGGTGCCGGGGTAGCGGGTCGGGATCAGCGCGACCGACTGGCCGCCGTTGGTGAATTCGAGCTGTGCGGCGCTCCATACCAT
>NZ_JBFUCB010001118.1:0-828 GCF_056405435.1 Rhizobacter sp. P1_G5
ATCCAAGCCCGCCACGCGCCACCGGAGCCCCGCGATGCCACTCCTTGCCGCCCGCAGCACCGAACCGCCGCCCCCGCCCGATGCGCTGTCGCGCGTGCTGCTCGCGCTGTCGAGCGACCCGCAGCGCGAGCGCATCCGCATCGGCGACCTGCTGCTCGCGATGCAGGACCAGGCGCTGGCCACGCTGATCCTCTTCTTCGCGCTGCCCAACCTGCTGCCGGTGCCGCCCGGCACGTCCGGCGTCCTCGGCGTGCCGTTGCTGTTCCTCGCGGCACAGCTCGCGCTCGGGCTGCCGGCCTGGCTGCCGGCGCCGATCGCGGCGCGCTCGATCTCGCGCGAGCGCTTCGCCGCCCTCACCCGTCGCCTGCTGCCGTGGCTCGCGCGCGTCGAGCCGCTGCTGCGCCCGCGCTGGCCGGCGCTGTCGGCAGCGCTGCCGGTGCGGCTCGCGGGGCTGCTGTGTTTCGTGCTCGGCGCGGTGCTCGCACTGCCGGTGCCGCTGGGCAACATGGCGCCGGCCTTCGCGATCAGCGTGATGATGCTGGGCGTGCTGCGGCACGACGGTGCGTGGCTGCTGGCCGGCGCCGCGGCGGGCGTCGCCTCGCTCGCGATCGCGGTCGCCGTGATCTGGGCGGGGCTGGCGGCGCTGCCGCATTCCGCACTGYCATGACCGGCCTGATCGTCATCGCCATCCTGCTCGTGCTCGGCATCGTCGCCGCCGCCGTGCTGCTGTGGCTGCTGACCCACCCCCTCGATTGAAGGAGCCGTGATGGCCGATGAACCAATGCGTGYGATGGTGCTGCGGCAGCCGGGCGAGCCGCTGCACCTGGA
>NZ_JBFUCB010001119.1:0-828 GCF_056405435.1 Rhizobacter sp. P1_G5
CCTGCGTGCCTCGCTGCAGAAGGCGACCCAGCACCCCAGCTGGCAGGCCGCGCTGGTGCGCAACGACTGGCAGCCGAGCTGGCAGGTGGGCACCGAGTTTGCCGAGTCGATGGAGCTCGACAAGGCGATGGCGGATGCGCTCGTCTACATCCTCAAGCTGAAGACGGCCTGATCAGGCGGGCCATCCCTGCAGGTGGCGGATCGCGATCGCGCTCAGCGCGGCGATCCACTCATGCTGGTCGTTCAGGCACGGGATGTAGTTGAACTCCGCCCCGCCGGCCTCGAGGAAGGCATCGCGCGCCTCCTGCGCGATTTCCTCGAGCGTCTCCAGGCAGTCCGCGGTGAAGCCCGGGCACATCACGTCGACGCGCCTGACGCCTTGCTTTGCCAGCCCGACCAGCGTCGGCTCGGTGTAGGGCTGCAGCCATTCGGCCTTGCCGAAGCGGCTCTGGAAGGTCACGAGCCATTGGTCGTCCTTCAGGTCGAGTCGCTGCGCCAGCAGGCGCCCGGTCTCCAGGCATTCGCCGTGGTACGGGTCGCCCAGATCGCGCGTGCGGCGCGGCATGCCGTGGAAGCTCATCACCAGCTTGTCCGGCCGGCCGTGCGACATCCAGTGGTCCGACACGCGCTTGGCCAGCGCCGCGATGTAGGCCGGGTCGTCGTGGTAGCGGTTGACGAAGCGCAGCTCGGGCAGCGCGCGAACCCGTTGCGCCCACTGGTAGATCGCGTCGTTGACGCTGGCCGTCGTCGCCGCGCAGTACTGCGGRTACATCGGCAGCACCAGGATGCGGGTGGCGCCGGCGGCCTTCAGCGCGTCGAGTTCGCGGC
>NZ_JBFUCB010001120.1:0-821 GCF_056405435.1 Rhizobacter sp. P1_G5
GGCGTGTTGTACATCGAGCCGTTGTCGGCCACGGTCTTGTAGTCGAAGGCGCTCGGGCAGATCGGCAGCGCATGGCCGAGCAGGTCGTCGCGCACGAACACCAGCGTCAGCCCGGCCGGGCCGATGTTCTTCTGCGCGCCGGCGAAGGCCAGGCCCACGCGCGACCAGTCGATGGCGCGCGACAGGATGTGCGACGAGCAGTCGATCACGAGCGGTGCCTTCGAGCCGAGCGCGGCGAGGTCGGGCAGCGTGTGCAGCTCGACACCGTGGATGGTCTCGTTGGTGCACACATGCACGTAGCTCGCGTCCGGGCTCAGCGACCAGGTCTCGGGTGCCGGGATGCGGGTGTGCCGGTCGTCGGCATTGCTCGCGGCGACGCGCGCCTGCGCATAGCGCTGCGCCTCCTTGTACGACTTCTGCGACCACGCGCCGGTGACCACGACGTCGACCACGCCGCCGCGCGACAGGTTCATCGGCACGATCGCGTTCTCGGCCAGGCCGCCGCCCTGCATGAACAGGATGCGGAAGTTCGCCGGCACGGCCAGCAGCCCGCGCAGGTCGGCCTCGGCCTGCTCGTGGATGCTCGCGAACTCGCGCCCGCGGTGGCTCATCTCCATCACGCTCATGCCCGAGCCGTGCCAGTCGAGCATTTCGGCCGCAGCCTGGCGCAGCACCTCTTCGGGCAGCGCGGCCGGGCCGGCGGAGAAGTTGTACGGGCGTTGCATCGCGCTCATCCGGTCGGTCAGCGAAGAAGGGTCACGGGAGGGGCGCCTGGGGTCACTTCCCCGCCTTGGAGGCCGCGGGCGCGGCAGGCCTGGCGG
>NZ_JBFUCB010001121.1:0-819 GCF_056405435.1 Rhizobacter sp. P1_G5
GCTGCAGGTCGACCTGCTGTATGCGGTGCTGGTGGTGGCCGGCGTGCTGGTGGCGGCGCGTGCGCCAGGGCCGGCGACGGTGGCGCTGCTGGCGATGGGCGGGGCCGCGCTGCCCGCGGCCGTGCTGCTCGCGCGTGCCGTGCGCCGCCACGAGCCGTGGCAGCCCGGCGGCAGCGCCGGCCTGCTGCGCCAGGTGGCGCCGCTGGCCGCCTGGTCGTGCGCCGGCGCGGCGATCCACTGGGCCTTCAGCCAGGGCACCGTCTACCTGGTGGCCGGCACGCTGGACGTGGCCGCGGTGGCCGCRATGGCCGCGACGCGGCTGCTGCTGATGCCGGTGAACCTGCTGTCCACCGGCATCGGCTCGCTGATGCTGCCGCTCGCCTCGGGCTGGCTGCATCGCCATGGCGAGGCGCTGGTGCTGCGCCGGCTGGCGCTGTTCGCGCTCGGGCTGGGCGCGGTCACCATCGGCTACGTGGCGCTGCTGTGGGGGCTGCGCGACTGGATCTTCCAGGCGGTGTTCCGCAAGGATTTCGCGCAGCGCGATGCGCTGCTGCTGCTGTGGGGCGGCGTCTTCCTGGTGCTGGTGGTGCGCGACCAGCTGGCCTACCTGCTCGCGGCGCAGGGGCGCTTCCGCGAACTGAGCACGCTGACGCTGCTGAGCGCCGCGGCGTCGCTGGCGGCGAGCTACCTGGGCATGCTGCGGTTCGGCGTCGCCGGTGCGGTGCTCGGCATGCTGGCGGGCGAACTGATCAGCCTGGCCGGGGTCGTCGCCTTGTCGTGGCGCGGCCGGGCGGCCCGGCTCGCGATGGCCGCCTGACG
>NZ_JBFUCB010001122.1:0-817 GCF_056405435.1 Rhizobacter sp. P1_G5
CGCCAGAACACGAAGGCCCACATGTCGGCATGGAGCGCATCGTCCTGCGACTTCGTGTTTCCGAAACCGTGCCCGCTTTCCGCGTCGATTCGCAGCAGCACGGGGCGTACCGATCCCGATGCCTGCAACGCAGCGGCAAACTTCGCCGGTTCCCACGGGGAGACGCGTGGATCATTCAACCCGGAAGTGATCAGCACCGCGGGATACTGGACACCGGGGCGCACGTGCTGGATCGAGTCCATCGCGTAGAGGTTCCTGAAACCACTCTCCGTCTCGATGGTTCCGAACTCCGGAATGTTCAGCGGCCCGACGGGCTGGAACTCCTGCCGCAGCGTGTTCACACCTGGAACGATGGCGATCACCCCGGCGAACAGATCGGGTCGTTCGGTGAGTGCACGCCCCAACGTGATGCCGCCGGCGGACCCTCCGAAGGCAAACAGCTTGTCCCTCGTCGTGTAGCCGCGTGCAATGAGATCTTCAGCGCAGGCAATCAGGTCGCGCCAGGAGTTGGGCTTGCTCGCGTCCTTTCCAGCGAGGCGCCATGCCTCGCCCAACTCGCCACCACCGCGGACGTGACAGTAAGCGTAGGCACCGCCGGCCTCAAGAAAACTGGCCGTGCGAAAGCTGAAGTTGGCCAGCTGCGAAATCCCGTAGGCGCCGTACGCCTGGATGACGACAACCTGCGGGCCCTTGATGTCCCTGCGGTGGATCAGCGTCTCGGGGATGCTCACGCCGTCGTGCCCTTTGGCGTCCAGGTCGTGGACCGTGTAGCGGCTGGAGTCGTAAGGCGGTGTCACACCGAGCTTCAGATCGGCAA
>NZ_JBFUCB010001123.1:0-812 GCF_056405435.1 Rhizobacter sp. P1_G5
CCTTCACCTTGACCGACGAGACGCGGTCGTTCCAGGCCGAGCCGATCCAGGTGGAGTCGGCACCGGCGCAGAAGCTCGCGCCCTGGTAGTTGATGTGTTCGTAGAAGCAGATCGCGGAGGTGTCGACTGCGGCGGCCGTGGCAGCCTCGGCCTGCTGGTCAGCAGCGGCCTGCGCATCGGCGCTCTGCTGGTTGCCGCCGCCGCAGGCGGCGAGCAGCACGGCCACCGATGCCAGCGGCACCAGCAGGCGATGGGTGGACGAATCGAATGCTCGGGATTGTCGGGACACGGTCTGACCTCCTTGTAGGTTGCGCCTATCGCGATCACGAATGCGCGTTGTGGTCAAAACCGTGCAAAGTTCATACCGATCGACATGCAACCATCGGTGAAACGGGGTTGACAAGCCGATTCTTGACAGCGCTTTCAGAAATTTTCGGATGCCCTCCCCGTGAGCTGTCGAGGAGGGCGCCGAGGCCCTAGCCTCCTGCGCTGTAACCTGCCTCCCACGGGTTAGGGGGATGACGGGGTGCGTGGCATTTGTTGCCTTGCTTACGACCCGACGCGCATGCGACGAAGCACGCCAGATCGTGACGCAGCATGACGCAGTGTGAACAAGCTCTAACGCAGCGCGCGCAGCAGCACGATCACCGCGCCGTGACCGCCTTCGTCGCCGCGCGCCTGCACGAAGGCGAGCACGTCGGCCTTCTGGATCAGCCAACTGCGCACCTTGCCCTTCAGCACCGGTTCGCGGCCCGGCGAGCCGTTGCCCTTGCCGTGCACGACGCGCACGCAGCGCAGGCCGGTGTGCACGG
>NZ_JBFUCB010001124.1:0-812 GCF_056405435.1 Rhizobacter sp. P1_G5
CGAACCAGCCCGGCGGCGCGGCCGGCACGCTCGCGGCCACCACCTGCGCGCGCATGTGGTCGGCATAGCGCCACGCATCGAACGGCGCCGCGCCGCGCTGCATCGCATGCTGCAGCGTGGCCTGCCACAGCAGCTGGCGGCGGCCGAGGCGCTCGTCGGTGGAGGCCGGCGTGCCCTCGGCCACCTGCGCGATCCAGTCGTCGACGGCGGCCGTCAGCCCGCTGCCGAGCCACAGCCCGAGCACCTGCTTCAGCACGGCCTGCGGCAGCGCACGCACGATGCGCTGCCGCAGCGCGGCGCTGTCGCCCAGCCGCTGCAGCGTGGCCTTCAGCCAGTCGCGGTCGTCCTTCAGCAGCGGCGCCCAGGCCTGCACCACCGACTGCAGCGGATCGCTGCTGGCCGAGAACGCCGAGCCGGCCTGCAGCGCCGCCAGCAGCTGCGCGCGCAGCAGCGGCAGCGCGGTCGCGTGCGGCGCGCCGGCATGGGCGATCGCCTGGCCGAGCACCGCCTCCCACAGCGCAGCCGTGCCGAGCGCCGCGGCCCGCAGCAGCCGGTCGGCCGCCGCCGSCTCGCCGGGCATCAGCGCATGCACCAGCGCGCGCAGGGCGGCCGCATCGAACTGCGTCGCGAGCCGGCGCAGCAGCCGTGGCCGGTCGTCCATCGCACGCAGCGCAGCGGCCAGCGCGGCGCCATCGTGGCGCAGCACCTCGACGGCCAGCGCGGCCGGGTCTTCGCCGCGGCCCTGCCACGGCAGGCGGCCGTGGCGCAGGAAATGCAGCAGGGCTTCGAGCCGCGCCTGCGGCAGGCTGCGC
>NZ_JBFUCB010001125.1:0-804 GCF_056405435.1 Rhizobacter sp. P1_G5
CTGCCGCGCGGCGAGCACCGCGACCTGCAGCGCTACCACTCGGTGCAGCAACTGCTGCCGGCGATCTACGGCGTCGGCCGGCACGGCGTGCCGCGCTCGGCACCGCCGCAGGCGCGGGCGCGCGCGCAGCAGCTGCAGACCTACCTGCTGATGATGGAGCAGGTGATCGCGCAAGGCCTGGCCCAGGTGCAGCACCTGCGCGAGCTGTTCTCGGTGAACGGCGGCTCGGCCCGGACGCTGTGGTCGCAGATGATCGGGCCCGACAGCGTGCCGGGCGTCGAGCGGCTGCTGCTCGCCCCGGCGGCGCAGATCGAGCAGGCGGTGTACCCGCCGTTCGACCGCTCGGCGCGGCGCAAGAGCCGGGCGCTGGACCACCTGCTGGCGCTGCACGGCGAGACGTACATGCAGAACTCGCTGCGCCCGTTCTTCGGCCACCACTCGCCGCAGGAGCTGGAATCGCTACTGCTGGAGAACAAGGCGGCCTACCTCAGCGACATCGTGCGGCTGACGCGCGACCGCGCCGGCGGCTTCGATCCGGGTCGCCCGGCGTGGGGCACGCCTGACAACTGCAGCGGCCTGCAGCGCCGCGCCTCGCTGCTGCTGGGCCTGCGCCTCGGCCACCCGCGTTCGCTGGTGCAGGCGCTGCGCCAGCAGAAGCTCGTGCTGGTGCCGCAGCCGCTGCCGCAGCATGCGGCGCTGCAGGTGTCGCCGCAGCGCGCGCAGGCCGCGACCGCCGCCGGCCAGCCGCTGCGCCCGGCCACGCGGCCCGAGCTGCAGGCCGACCTGCAGCGCATGGCGGTGCTG
>NZ_JBFUCB010001126.1:0-803 GCF_056405435.1 Rhizobacter sp. P1_G5
GCAGGTGCTGCGCAGCACCGAGCAGACGCTGGCCTATGCGCAGCGGCTGTCGAACGTCGGCCACCTGGTCGCGAGCATCAACCACGAGCTGAACCAGCCGATGGCGTCGATCCGGCTGGTCGCCGAGACGGCGCTGGAGCTGATCGACAGTGGCGAGACGGGCGAGGTGATGGCGAGCATGCGCACGATGCTGAAGCTGTCGACCCGGCTGACCGACCTGACCGCGCAGCTCGCCGCCTTCCCGGCGCGCTCGACCGCGCAGGTGCAGCAGCTGAGCCTGCGCCAGGCGGTGCTGGAGGCGCTGGGCATGCTGCGCTCGCGGCTCGGGCAGACGCCGTGCGAGATCGAGATCGGCTTCGACGATGCGCTGGCGCACGGCTTCGAGGGCCAGCTGGTGCGGGTGATCGCGAACCTGGTCAACAACGCGCTCGACGTGCTGGAGCCGGTGCAGCCGCGCCGCATCGAGTTCGCTTGCGCGAGCGACGGCGAGTTCGTCGTGCTCAGCGTGGCCGACAACGGCCCGGGGCTCGCGCCGCCGGTGCTGGAGCGGCTGTTCCAGCCGTTCTTCTCGACCAAGGCGGCCGGGCGCGGGCTGGGGCTCGGTCTCGCGCTGTCGCGCGACGTGATGCGCGAGATGGGCGGCGACCTGCGCGCGCGCAACGGCAGCGCCGGCGGTGCGGTGTTCGATGTGCGGCTGCCGCTGGAGGATCCGACGACGGTGCCGGGGAGTTTGTAGTTCCACCCCCCTGCGATGGAACGATTTGCCGTGCGGCCCCACTCATGCGGCGTGGAAGGAGCACGAC
>NZ_JBFUCB010001127.1:0-798 GCF_056405435.1 Rhizobacter sp. P1_G5
CTCACTTCCCGGCGCAGCGGCCGGCAGCGTGTCGGCCGACGCAACGGCCGCGGCCGCGTTCAGCGGGCTCGTCTTGACGCTGGCGCTGGAATGGGTGATGACGCGGGTGGTCTCGTCGTCTTCGAACGGGCGGTCGGGATAGTCGTCTTCAGGCATGGCACGGCACAGTGCCTGGGGGGACGCAAAGTCTCAATGAACGAAAGTCATCTGGCAATCCTTTTCAGCAATCGTTTCCCAGCCCTTTCACGACAGCCGCATGACTTTCGTTGATTGCCAATCCCGGGCGCCCGGCGGATAAACCGGCTTCAGGCGCGCCGGCTCCGCTCGGCGGGCGTGCCTGCCTCGCTGTCGGAGCCCTCATGATCCTGGTGATACGCGCCCATACCCTGAAGAACGAGACCCTGTCTCAGTCGATCACGGGCCACTTCGATGAACGCGGTGGCACGATCGGCCGTTCCGACACGAACACGCTCGCCCTGCCCGACCCGGAACGCCACATCTCGCGCCTGCAGGCCGAGGTCTGGTTCACCAACGGATCGTTCTCGATCCGCAACGTCGGCAGCGCCAACGCGATCGTCATCAACGGCCGGCCGATCAATGCCGGCGAAGGCACCACCCTCGGCCATGCCGACGAGCTGGTGATCGGCGGCTACGTGATGCGCGCGACGCTGGCCACGCCCGAATCCGCGCCGCGCACCGACGACCGGGTGCCGATCGATTCGCGCACGGTGATCAAGGCCTCGGCGGTCGAGTCGCGCACCAACCCGCGGCTGCAGCTGCAGCCGCCAGCCCCCCCGC
>NZ_JBFUCB010001128.1:0-796 GCF_056405435.1 Rhizobacter sp. P1_G5
CGGTCGAGCGGTTGTATGCGGACCTGGCGGCGGTTCTGGAGGCGGCGCGGGTCGACCGGTTCATCGTGGCGGGGTGAATCGGGCCTGAGTTTGTCAACAATAGTTAGCCAGCACCTGCTGGCGGCCAACCGGGGTTGCTCCGTCATCTTGCATCGCCTCTAATCCATTCGCCGCGCGATCCGTCCCCAGCAGTCCTCAGAGATTGACGATACGGCGAGTCGAGAGAGGCCGGTCGCGCCCGCGGGTGCAGGGCGCAAGGCGAAAGTGAATGATGATGAAGATTGCGGCGATATTCTCTTGTGCCGTTGCTTGTTTTTTTGCAAGCGGTGCCCCCCAGGCGGCACCGAGATACTATCCCCAGACGGTACCTCAGATTGATGCGAAGCTGTTCGATAATCCAGGATATTCGAGGTTCAAGATCAGTGTTTCGCTGAACGACACCAAGACAGACGGTGATGTGATTGTCGGAAACGTGATCGTCTGCTCTGACAAGGCGTGCTATCGACCTGACATGCCCAACAAGAGAATTGGGCTGTACAACACAAGCAGCGGCAAGGCCGAACTGATCTACGAAGTTCGTCTCCCTGACGATGAAATCAAGAGCGTTCATTTCGATGAGGTGGCGGGGGGGAAGGTTGTTGTTGGTGATCTGAATCTGAGTACAACCTTGAAGCTGGACTCGGGGAGGGCGCAAGGCGGAGAGATTCTTGTATTGGTCAAAAAGAAACAAGGCGGGAATAGGGTGGTTTATTACCCTGAGTCTTCGGCCGTCGGTTTTTATCACCCAGAGATAAAT
>NZ_JBFUCB010001129.1:0-786 GCF_056405435.1 Rhizobacter sp. P1_G5
GGCAGGTCACGCGCGCGCAGACCGTGGTGGCCACCCAGATCCTCGGCGACGACGCGGACGACGTTCCCGAAGAACAGCGCGACATCGGCCGCCAGGTCAGCGCCGACCAGCGCGAGCTGTTCGTCTCGTGCGACCCGGCCGAGGCGATGCAGCAGCAGTTCGAGCTGCTGCACCCCGACTACATCGCGCTGCACGACGTGGGCACCGTGTCGTCGCGCAAGCTGCTGGCTGGCGTGGCCGCCGCCAGCAACCGCTCGCTGCAGAAGCTCGTGATCCGCCGCCAGGGTTACGGCACGCCGCTCGCGACGCTGGAGTTCCTCGATTTCCCCGGCACCGACGGCAGCCTGCTGCGGCTGTACACCACGCAGGCCGATGCCGACACCACGGCGCGGCTGGCGCTGGCCCGCGTGCTGATGGGCTACAGCCAGCTGGCGGTGCTGATGGTCGGCGCGCTGCCGGCGCACCTGCTCGAATCGACGCTGAAGCCGCTGCACGAGGCGATGGTGACCGGCCCGTGGTTCAACCGGCACATGCTGCTGCTGCCGCTGACGGCCACCACCGCCACGCTCGCGAGCTTCGGCACCGACATGGGCCGCGGCACCGGCGTGAACGTGCGCACGACGCCGCAGGTGACCCGCCCGGCCGACGCCTGGGGCTTCATCAGCGGCACCTGGAACAAGCTGCGCGAGCAAGGCGTGGGGAATCCGYGGCCGGCGGCGAAAGCCACGCAGGCCGCGCCCACGGCGATGCCGCCGATGGCGCCTCGCCCGGTCGGTTCATTCTCGA
>NZ_JBFUCB010001130.1:0-785 GCF_056405435.1 Rhizobacter sp. P1_G5
CTACGAGAGCTGGCTGCTGGGCCTGAACCAGTCGGGCAAGCTGCGCGAGAAACTGTTGCTCGTCTACCCGCACGAAGGCGTGAGCACGGCCGACTACCCGCTGCTGCTGCTGAACGACGCCCGGCGCGACGACTACCTGAAGGTGGTCGCCTACCTGAAGGGCGAAGCGGCGCAGACCTGGCTGGCCCGCCAGACGCTGCGCAGGCCGGTGCTGCCGGAGGTGGCCGCGCAGGTCGCCGACATCCTGCCGCGCGACGCGATGCGCATCGAGCTGCCGTTCTCGCCCGACCGCGCGCTGGCCGACGGCCTGATCGACGCCTACCTGAACGAGTTCCGCCGCCCGATCGCGTCGACCTTCGTGCTGGACACCAGCGGCAGCATGGAGCGCGACGGCCGCCAGCAGCAGCTGATCCAGGCGCTCGACTACATCGCCGGCGTCGACCGCTCGCTGACCGGGCGCATCGCGCGGCTGACGAACCGCGAGCGGCTGTGGATGCAGCCGTTCTCGGACAACCCGTACGACCTGCAGCGCTTCGAGATCCCGGCCGGCGCCCCGGCCGCCCGCGGCGTGCAGGTGATCGAGGACAGCGAGGCCAAGCAGAAGGCGCTGGCGCAGGTGCGGGCCTTCGCGGCCGGCCTGAACATGCGCGGCGGCACCGCCTTGTTCGACGCGGTGCTGAAGTCGCTGAAGAACATGGCCGACGAGAAGCAGCGCAACCCCGGCTACCAGTATTCGGTGGTGGCGTTCACCGACGGCGAGAACAACAAGGGCCGCACGTTCGAGG
>NZ_JBFUCB010001131.1:0-779 GCF_056405435.1 Rhizobacter sp. P1_G5
TCTGAACCCCGTCGACCGGATCGTCGCCTGGCTCGACCCGCAGCGCGGCCTGAATCGCTTGCGCAACCGCACACTGCTGGCGCACTACGAGGCCGCGCGCCCGAATCCGCAGCGCAAGTTTCGCCGCGATGGCGGCTCGCCCAATCAACTGGTCGAGCAGGGCTCCGCGCCGCTGCGAAACCAGATGCGCTACCTCGACCGCAATCACGACCTGGTCGTCGGTGCGCTCGACGTGCTGGTCAACAACACGGTGGGCGCCAACGGCATCGGCGTCGAGTTCCAGCCCCGTACGCTCAGCGGCGAGATCCATGCGGAGTACGCCGCCGCCCTGTCAGCCGCCTACCGGGACTGGCAGCGCCGCCCGGAGGTGCGTTGGCAGCACAGCTACGCGCGGTGTCAACGTCTACTTGCCCGAACGTTGTACCGCGACGGAGAGGCCTTTGCGCAGCGCCTGAGCGGCAGGGTGCCCGGGCTGGATCACGGGACCGCCGTGCCGTACTCCATCGAGATGCTGGAGCCCGAGTACGTGCCGATGGACTTCAACGACTCGGTGCGCGGTATCAAGCAGGGCATCCAGTACAACGCCTGGGCGCGCCCGACAGCGTACTGGGTCAGCAAGGCTCACCCAGGCGAAGCAACGGGCCTGCGTCAGGACATGAAGGTGGTCTCGGCCGACCGCATGGTGCATCTGGCGCATCTGTCGCGCATTGGCCAACTGCGAGGGGTGACCCGCTTCGCCAGCGTCATCGGCCGCATCGAAGACATCAAGGACTACGAGG
>NZ_JBFUCB010001132.1:0-778 GCF_056405435.1 Rhizobacter sp. P1_G5
CACCATCCCGAAATGCCGCTTGTGCGGCGGCGTGCGCGTGATCGGGCGGCCGTCGAGCAGGATGTCGCCGGCGGTCGGCGACTCGAAGCCGGCCAGCATCATCAGCGTCGTGGTCTTGCCCGAGCCCGAGGGACCGAGCAGCGTCAGGAACTCGCCGCGGCGGATGTCCAGGTCGAGGCCGCGCACCACCAGGTGGCTGCCGTCGTAGGTCTTCTGCACGCCGCGAAAGCGCACCAGCGGTTCGGCCGGTGCGCCCTGCGGGACGGCAGCGGCGGCGGCGGGAGAGGTTCCGGAGACGGCAGGCATGCGCACCTCGTTCAACGCAGAGCGGCGAAACTGTCGGCCAGCACCTGCAGGCCTTCGTCGACCAGCGCGTCCTCGGCCGTCAGCGGCACCAGCACGCGGATCACGTTGCCGTGGGTGCCGCAGGAGAGCAGTATGAGCCCGCGGCGGGCCGCTTCGGCGACCACGTTGCGCGTCAGTTCGGCGGCCGGCTTCGACAGGTCGCCGCCCTCGAACAGCTCGATCGCCACCATCGCACCCAGTCCGCGCACGTCGCGCACCTCGGGCACGCGGGTCGCGATGCGGCGCAGCCCGGCCGCGAGCCGCTCGCCGAGCGCGCGACTGCGCTGCAGCAGCTGTTCGTCGTCGAACACCTTCAGCACCGCGAGTGCCGCCGCGCAGCCGATCGGCGAGCCCGCGTAGGTGCCGCCGAGCCCGCCCGGGCCGGGCGCGTCCATCACGTCGGCACGGCCGACCACGCCCGAGATGGGGAAGC
>NZ_JBFUCB010001133.1:0-776 GCF_056405435.1 Rhizobacter sp. P1_G5
GCGCTCAGGAAGTTGTTGAAGTCGTGCGCGATGCCGCCGGTCAGCTGGCCGACGCTCTCCATGCGCTGCGCATGGCTCAGCTGCTCCTCGGTCTGCGCCCGCTGCAGGCTGGTGGCCAGCAGGCTCGACAGCGAATCGAGGAAGCGCAGCTCGTCGTCGCCGAAGCGGCGCGCCTCGCGGCTGCGCACCGCGAGCACGCCGACGGTGCTGCCGCGGTCGGACAGCGGCACCGCCAGCCCGCTGACCAGCCCGCGCGCCAGGTAGTCGGGCGGCACCTTGAAGCGCGTCTCGCGGGCATAGTTGGACACCACCACCGGCCGCCCCTCGGCCAGCACGAAGCCGGYCGGCGTGTCGGGACGGTTGGGCACGCGCCGCCCCTCGACCTCCTCGCCGTCCAGGCCGACGCCGGCCGCCAGCCGGAACTCGATCCGGTTCGGCTCCAGCAGCCAGACCAGGGCCATCTCGGCCTGCATGCCTTCAGCGGCGATCTGCGGCACCTGCCTGAGCAGCGCCTGCGGGTCGCGGGTGTCGACTGCCAGCCGGGCGAGCTTGGCGATGTATTCGCTGTAGCGGGCCTGCTGCAGCGCCTGCTGCACCCGCGGGTAGCCGGCAATGCCGCGGATCGCCGCGACCACGTAGGGCAGGCCGTCGTCCTGCAGCGGGCTCAGCGCGATCTCGACCATCACCTCGCTGCCATCCTTGCGGCGCGCGGTCAGCTCGAGCTGCGTGCCCATCGGCCGCGGCTTCGGGCTCATGCCGTAGGCGCCGCGGTAGGC
>NZ_JBFUCB010001134.1:0-763 GCF_056405435.1 Rhizobacter sp. P1_G5
CGCCAGCGCCGCCGCGTTCATCTCCGGCGGGCTGATGGCGGCGCGCCTGGTCGGCAGCGATGGTGCGGCGCGTTCCGGGCTGGTCCTCGGGATCTACTACGGCGGCACCGGCGTCGGCATCGTCGCGTCGGCGCTGCTGGTGCCGCCGCTGGTCGCGCTGTCGCAATCGCATGCCTGGCAATGGGCCTGGATCGCGCTGGGCGCCGTGGCGCTGATCGCGACCGCCCTCACCGCAGGCGGCACACGCGGCCTCGATGCCACGCCGGCACCGGCGTCGGCGCGCACCGGCTTCCAGGCGCGCGATTTCATGTTCGGCCTCGCGTCGTACACGCTGTTCGGCCTCGGCTACATCGGCTACATGACCTTCTCGGTGACGCTGCTGCGCGAGCAGCAGCTGGGCAGCGGGCTGATCACGGTGTTCTATGCGCTGCTCGGCCTCGGCGTGATCGCGTCATCGTGGTTGTGGGCCGGGCTGCTGCAGCGCTGGCGCGGCGGGCAGCCGATGGCGCTGCTGAACGCCTTGCTCGCGGTCGCGACGCTGCTGCCGGTGGTCAGCGCGCACCCGCTGGCCGGCTTCGTCTCGGGCGCGCTGTTCGGCAGCGTGTTCCTGTCGGTCGTCGCATCGACCACCGCGCTGGTGCGGCACAACCTGCCGGCCGCCGCGTGGCCGGCGGGCATCGCCGCCTTCACGACGGTGTTCGCGGCCGGGCAGATCGTCGGCCCGAGCCTGGTCGGCTGGCTGGCCGACGGGCCGGGCGGGCTG
>NZ_JBFUCB010001135.1:0-760 GCF_056405435.1 Rhizobacter sp. P1_G5
TCCTCATGCAGACACCCACATTCCGTCCGGGCTGACATGAAAACAGTCTTACACTCTTCCAATCGAAGCCGCGCTTGCGCATATCTCCTCGTTGCTGACCACGCTGCCGAAAAAATTTTCGCCTGCGCTAGGTGATCTCACATGGCTGTGGTGATCAAGATCGCCGATCTTTTGTTCAAAGTATCCAATGTGACTTCGTAGGAGGTCCGGGTGGATAAAACTCCCATTCCACGGTAGGAAATCAAGGCTGACCGAAGATCGTCAATGATTTGCTCTCGCTTGGCTTGCAACTCCTGATTCAAACCATCGATGCGTAAGACCCTGTCATGTTCCCAGCCACTGCCGCCTCGAAAATCCCCTCCAGAATCGATCGTTTCAAGCAATACATCCAACAAGTTCCCACCCCAAAAGAAGGCCCAATGATTTTGCCCCGGGACGCCTTCTGGGGTAGGGCCCGTTCGCCGCACCAAAAATATTCCACGACCCCTATCCACTGTCCAGTCGCTTGAGCCAGCCCGGTAAAAATTACTATCGTCCGTTATGTTGTATTTTTTCTTGTCCGCTTCAGGGATGTATTCAGTTATAAAAGCCATGTGTTTTTCTCCTGGTTTGCCGACATTCTAGCGTTTGACGACAGTCTCAAGCCTGAAATGCAACATCCTTGCCAGCAGGCAGAGATCATGCAGGCCTTCTACGTTTGAGCCAACCGAATCTCCAACTCTCGTAGCCCTACCAGTTTGGCTGCTGCTGAGTTGGAGAT
>NZ_JBFUCB010001136.1:0-756 GCF_056405435.1 Rhizobacter sp. P1_G5
ACCTGGTAGCCCGGCGTCACATCGACCGCTGGCGGATCGGGGCGCACCTCATGCACGCCTGCGAGCGCCTCGCTGTAGAGCCGCAGGCCGTTGAGAACGGTGCGGTGCTGGCCGTGCTTCAGGCGGCCCAAGGCGGCCGCGACCTGGGCGCGCGCGTGGGCGTGGATCGCCGACACGCGCCGTCGACCCGGCGGGGTCAGCGAGAGCAGCTTGATCCGGCTGTCGTGGTCGGCAGCTGCCTCGCACACATCGCCCGAGTCCACGAGCTTGCGCAGCATCCGACTGACGCTGGATTTTTCCAGGCGCAGGCGCACGCCCAGGTCCCGGGCGCTGATGTCGCCAGCGTCGATTTCGATCAGGGCGTGGACGGCGGACGGCGACAGGTCCGCACCCGCGAATCGGCCGCCCATGAAACCCCAGTCGCGCRCCATGGAGCGCGAGGCTGCCCGGATCTCCTCGACCAGTGGATGTTCTGGATTCGCAAAACCGTCCATATGGTTGCACGATACAACCATATGGGTGGATCATGCAACCGGACGCTGGAGGAAATCGACCGGCGTCAGCGGATCACGAGGCAGCGGCCAAGCTCAGCGCCAGGCCACACAAGCCCGAAACCAGGACGACGGGGATGACGCCGACCTTGAAGCGAATCAGCGCGATGGCCGCGGCGATGCCGATGACCGCTGCCGGCCACTCGAAGCGCCCCGACAGGCCCGCCGGCCACAGCACGTGAGAGGCGAAGAAGACCGCCAGGTT
>NZ_JBFUCB010001137.1:0-755 GCF_056405435.1 Rhizobacter sp. P1_G5
ACCGAGGGCACACAGCGCCGCGACCGTGGCGAGTTCGCGTTCGCGCAGGCCCAGCCCCTTGCGCGCATAGATGTCACCGAACGGGAACTCGACGATGTAGCGCGCGAAATCGGGAAAGGATTTCGCCAGCCCCTCCACAGCCTCCAGGCCCGCGGGGCCGTCGACGGCAGCCAGCATCGCGGCGCCGCGTTCGTAGCGGTCGGCGCTCATCGTGCGGTGGGGCAGATTGCAGCGAGGCTGCCTGCGGCGATGGGATGTCTGACGGTCATGAGCGGCTCCTGAATGTGCGATGCAAGCCACTGTAGGCGCAGGCCTCGGCATGGGGAATGACCAAGTTGGTGATACCTTTTCGGTATGTCATCACGCTTGGATTCCCGCTCTCTTGCACTCTTCCTGGCCGTGGCCGACACGTCGAGCTTCCGGCAGGCCGCCGAGACGCTGCATGTGTCCCAACCACCGTTGAGCCGTGCGATCCGTGAACTCGAGGAGCGGCTGGGTGCACGCCTGTTCGACCGCGGTACCCAGGGTGTGAGCCTCACCGAGGCTGGCCGCAAGCTGCTGCCCTACGCGCGAAGCGTCGGGAGATTGCTCCGTGAAGCCGAGGCCAGCCTGGCGCATGAGGGCATGCCGCAGAGTTTGAGGCTCGGCCTGACGAGCGCTGTCGAACCGGCGTGGTTCGGTGGGCTCGCGGAACGGATCCAGGCGAGGCATCCCGACACGGCCGTGTCGGTGATCGTCGACACGTCCCCCAGGCT
>NZ_JBFUCB010001138.1:0-749 GCF_056405435.1 Rhizobacter sp. P1_G5
GCCCAGGCCGGCGCTGCCCAGCGCGCGCGCGACCCAGGGCGTCACCAGCAGCACGCCGAGCACGAACAGCAGGTCCAGCCGCGCCGCGAGCGGCCACCAGTCGAGGCCGGATTCCCACAGCGCCCAGGCCAGCGTCGCGAGCAGCCAGCCGGTGAACACCCACAGCGCGGCGCTGCGCCTGCGCCACAGCAACGCGCCGCTCGCGAGGGCGGCGATGCCGGCGGCGAGGTAGTACGGGCTGCCGTGCAGCGCGATCAGCCATGCGCCGCCGCCGGCGAGCGCGAGGCCGGACAGGATCAGCACGACGGCGAGCACGCGGGTCAGCAGCGCGCGGGAAGGGGTAGGGGAAGTCGGCACGGGGAATCTCCGCAAGGCAACGGACAATCGCCCGCGCAGGCCAAGTTAGCGGCCCGCATGCGGGCCGGCTGTCGGCCGCGATCCCGGCGGTGCGTAGGACGGTGTGCCTTGCGCCACGGGGATGTCACAGCATTTCAGGAGATGACCCGATGTTCGATGCAACCGTCGCCGGCAGCCTGCCGAAACCCGCCTGGCTGGCCGAGACCGGCAAGCTGTGGCCCACCTGGAAGGCCGAGGGCGACGCGCTGGCGCAGGCCAAGCTCGATGCGACGCTGCTGTGGATCAAGGCCCAGGAGGATGCCGGGCTGTCGGTGATCGGCGACGGCGAGCAGTCGCGCCAGCACTTCGTGCACGGGTTTCTCGAGCGGGTGGCCGGCATCGACTTCGAGCAC
>NZ_JBFUCB010001139.1:0-739 GCF_056405435.1 Rhizobacter sp. P1_G5
CCCATTCGTCGAACACCAGCACCGGCCGGCCTTCGAGCCACGCATGCACCAGCGCCAGCCGCTTGCGCTGGCCGGTCGACAGGTCGGTGGTGCTGAACGCGCCGTCGCGCACCGACACCTTGTGCGCGATCTCCAGCCGCTCCAGGTAGGGCTGCGCCGCTTGCGGCAGCGGCTGCGGCGCCCCGCCCTCGCCGGCCAGGTCCTGGAACAGGTAGAAATCGGAGAACACCGTCGTGAACAGCTGCCGGTAGTCGTCGCGCGTCGCATCGGTCACCGGCCGGCCGTCCAGCCGCAGCTCGCCCTGCTGCGGCGCATACAGCCCGAGCAGCAGCTTGATCAGCGTCGTCTTGCCCGAGCCGTTGTCGCCGACGATGAAGACCAGCTCGCCGCGGCGCAGCACCAGGTCGATCGGGCCGAGCACGAAGGCCTCGCCGCCGCCCTCCGGCGCATCGAACGCATAGCGCACGCCGCGCAGCTCGATCAAATCGGCGAACGTCACCTCACCGGCCGGCCGGTCCAGGTGCAGATGCGGCTCGGGCGTCGCGAAGCGCAGCGACAGGTCGCCGATGCGCTGGAACGCCACCTTCGCGCGCCCGATGTTCGGCAGCACGCCCACCAGCTGGTCGATCGGCCCCTTCAGGAACAGCAGCACCAGCACGAAGCCGCTCAGCACCGCCGGCGCCACCGTGCTCGCCGCGGCCCAGCCGAGGATCACCGCGATCAGCAGGAAGAACAGCGC
>NZ_JBFUCB010001140.1:0-737 GCF_056405435.1 Rhizobacter sp. P1_G5
GAAGCGCATGAGTTATTCCCAAAGCATCATCGCATCCGCTCATCTGCTCGCATATCAGGGTCTTCAATTCTTGTTTGCTCGGAGCACATTTCGTAGTTTGCGACGACGCGTTGCTCAGCGGTGCTGCCGATCTGGGCGAGCTCGGATTCGGGAATTTGAACTGCAAGGTGTACTCCTAAAAACGATCGAAAAACTCTGTTGAAGGCAATGTGCATCCTGAGTAACACAACATGTGCGTTGGTTGCATGGAATGAACGTGATGCAGCGCCCGTAGACATACATGCACGTCGAAACAGGCCGCGGTCTTCAGTCCGAAGCGCAACCTTGCACCCCCGGCGAGTTCATGCCCTGCCCTGCAAACGCATCAACCTATCGGCCGTGCCGGTGAGGCGGTGCACAACCCGATCGTCTGGCACGACCAGCGCACGCCATGATCTGCACGCCCGGGTTGTCGGCGTCCACGCCGTGGTAGCCCAGGTCGACGATGACCTGCTTCGGACAGCGCCCAATGTCCTGCAGCAGCGTCGTGGTCTGCTCCAGTTGCTCGCACAGCACATGGCCGTCGTTCGGGTTGCCGGGGAAGCTTCGCGCGCCCGCCATCAGCCCCTGCTTGTGCGTGACGGCGGGGCTGACCTTGACGCTGAACTCGCAGGGCTTGCGCGCCTTGCCCTTCGAGAGGCATTCGACCGCGGGCGCGTGCAGCGCGTAGAGCTCGTGCTTGTCGTTGCGCCTTTGCG
>NZ_JBFUCB010001141.1:0-731 GCF_056405435.1 Rhizobacter sp. P1_G5
TCTACGAGCAGCGCGTGAGCGGCGACGAGCGCCACCGCTTCCTGCGCCGCCACGAGATCCAGAGCGTGCGCGCCGCGGCCGACGGCATCCACCTGAACCTGCTCGACGTGAACGCCTCGCGCGAGAGCAGCCAGCGCTACGACGCGGTGGTGCTGGCCACCGGCTATGCGCGCGAGCAGCACCACGCGCTGCTCGGCGAGCTGGCCCCATGGCTCGGGCGCCTGCAGGTCGACCGCGACTACCGCGTGATCGCGCCGCGCGAGTTCCGCCCCGCGGTGTTCCTGCAGGGCGCCTGCGAGACCACGCACGGGCTCAGCGACACGCTGCTGTCGATCACCGCAGTGCGCTCGAACGAGATCGCGACGAACCTTGCTACACTCAATGCGAACAATTCTCATTGAGCGGAGCGCTCTTCCAACGCATGCGCGAGCTGATCGAGGACCTGGTGGCCCACTGTGCAGACCTGCGGCGGCAGCTGACGCGCGAGCTTCGGGATCCGCAGCACGCGGCCGACATCGCGCAGTCGAGCTTCGAGCGGGTGTATGCGCAGGCACTGGGCGATGCAGCCATCGCGTCGCCGCGCGCGCTGCTGTTCCGCGTCGCGCGCAACCTGTGCATCGATGAGGCACGGCACCGCCAGGTGGTGCAGAGCTGGGCGGCGCAGCAATCCGAAGTCAGCCGGCAGGCGGCAGCACCGTCGTGCGAGTACGTGACGGCACAGCGGCAGGTGC
>NZ_JBFUCB010001142.1:0-727 GCF_056405435.1 Rhizobacter sp. P1_G5
GCCAGACGCTGCTGATCGACACCGGCTGCATCGTCGCGCTGACGCCCAACGTCAACTTCGAGATCCAGTACGTCGGCAAGATCAAGACCGCGCTGTTCGGCGGCGAGGGCCTGTTCTTCGCGAAGGTCACCGGGCCGGGCACGGTGTGGCTGCAGAGCCTGCCGTTCTCGCGCCTCGCGTCGCGCGTGTTCGCGGCCGCGCCGCAGAACGGCGGCAGGCGTGAAGAAGGCTCGGTGCTGGGCGGTTTCGCCGGCGGCGGGCTGCTCGGCGGCATCCTCGGCGGCGACGACGAGTAACGCCTGGCCTTTGACGAAGCGCAGAACAGAAAGGCGCTCGCAGGCCATTTTGAAGGTGGGCGCACGCTGCGCCCGCCTAAAATGCCAGCTTTTCCTGCTGGTGCCGGCTTTGAAACTGCTGTCTGCGTTGCCCCGTCTCCCGTCGCTCGTCCTGACGGCCTTCTTGTCGGCCTTCTGCCTGGCCGCCCCGCTCGGGGTGCAGGCCGCAGACGCCGCCAAGCCGCCGATCTTCGTGCTGAACTCGCTCGACGCGTCGATCAGCGTGATCGACCCGAAGACCTTCACCGAGATCCGCCGCATCCCGACCGGCAAGGAACCGCACCACCTCTACCTGACGCCCGACGAGAAATCGCTGATCGTCGCCAACGCACTGAGCGATTCGCTGACGCTGGTCGACCCGGTCACCGCCGAGGTGCAGCGCACGATCACGA
>NZ_JBFUCB010001143.1:0-722 GCF_056405435.1 Rhizobacter sp. P1_G5
TTCTAGGAGCGTGCCGCCCTGGGCCGCGAAGGGTTTTCCCGCTCGAACTTCTCCCGCCCGCAGGCAGGCCCAAGTCCTACAGACCCTGCGCTGCGCGCGACCTAGTCTGCACCCATGGGTCGCGCGCACCGCGCGACCGCTTCGATCACCGTGAAAGGACCAACGATGTCGAACAGCAGCATCCTCGGCGGCGAACGCGCCGCTCCCCGCGCCATCGGCCGTGACGTGGACGCGCTCGGCCCGAGCGACAGCTCGGACAGCGGCAGCGACGTGCAGGGCGAACGCGCGATGCCCACCGACGCCGACAACCCCGGCGAACTCGGCGCGTTGCCGGTGCACCGCGACAGCGACAGCGATGCGCGCGGCACCGGCGAGCGTGGATCGGCCACCGGCAACGACCTCGACGATGCGGCCGACATCCTGCCGGACCACCTGGTCAGCGACCCGACGTGGGCCACCAATGCCGCAGGCCGTCCCTACGCATCCGACGATGTGGAAGCCATCGCCGACGATGCGGCCGATGATGAGGTGGACGAAGACGRCCCGCCTGCACGCCACTGACGACACCACGGGGGTGACGCCTAACGCCGCTCAGCGCCCTCGCGTCGCGCGCACGAACTCCTCCAGGAGCGCCTGCGCACCGACCGGCTTGCTGAGCACGCGAAAGCCGGCTGCCGTCGCGTCGTGCACCCGCGTCGCGTAGCCGGTCAGCAGCACCACCG
>NZ_JBFUCB010001144.1:0-721 GCF_056405435.1 Rhizobacter sp. P1_G5
CCCCCACATCCCCCACATCGCTCTTGTAGAGGATGCTGCCCAGCGCGTTGTATTGCAGGCTCACCGTGCGCACGAGCCCGCTGATCGCAGGCGCCGCCACCGTGTAGCGCTGCAGCCGRCCSAGCGCATCGTGCTCGAAGTTCTCCGTCACCGCGCCTGTGCTGCCGTCRCCGTTCGCATCGTTGCGRTTSGTCAGCCGSCCCAGGCTGTCCCACACGTAGCCGTGGTTCAGCACRTCRGTSGCGTTGCCCTTGCCCGTCGTCAGGCTGCTSGCGCGGCCCGTCGCGGCTTCATARCCSGACTTGCTCACCACSGCRTTGCTGTAGCGCTGCTGCTCAAGGTGATCCCRYGCGTTGTAGGCCTGCGCCTGCCACAGCACCGTGCCCGCCGGCAGCGTGATGCTTGCTCCTGGCGTGCCGCCCGGCGTGGCGGGCAACGGGTTCACCGTCACCGCCGTTGCCAATGACACCGTGCCGAGGAARCCCTTCGGYGTGTASCCRTAGTTCACCGTCAACCCGGTCGGCCAGGTCTGCGTCGCTTGCCGACCGTTCGCGTCGTAGCTCAGCGCGCTCGCAAAGCTCGGCCCGTTCACCACCGTCGTGCGGTTGCTGACCAGCCGCCCCAGGCTGTCGTACACCCACTGCTGGCTCATGTCGGTGCTGGCGCTGGTCGCGCACAGCTTGCCGATGCCCATCGCGCAGGTGTCGTAGGTCCAGGTGCT
>NZ_JBFUCB010001145.1:0-716 GCF_056405435.1 Rhizobacter sp. P1_G5
GGGCAAGGAGTACGCCGAGCTCGAGTGGCCGATCGACATCCTGATCGCGATCGTGTGGGTGTCGTACGCGGTGGTGTTCTTCGGCACGATCGCGGTGCGCCGCGTGYGCCACATCTACGTCGCGAACTGGTTCTTCGGCGCGTTCATCCTGGCGGTGGCGCTGCTGCACATCGTCAACGGCGCGGCCATTCCGGTGAGCCTGACCAAGAGCTACTCCGCCTACGCCGGCGTGCAGGACGCGATGGTGCAGTGGTGGTACGGCCACAACGCGGTCGGCTTCTTCCTGACGGCCGGCTTCCTCGGGATGATGTATTACTTCATCCCGAAGCAGGCCGAGCGGCCGGTGTACTCGTACCGGCTGTCGATCGTGCACTTCTGGGCGCTGATCTTCACGTACATGTGGGCGGGCCCGCACCACCTGCACTACACCGCGCTGCCCGATTGGGCGCAGAGCGTGGGCATGCTGTTCTCGCTGGTGCTGCTGGCGCCGAGCTGGGGCGGGATGATCAACGGGATCATGACGCTGTCGGGGGCGTGGCACAAACTGCGCGACGACCCGATCCTGAAGTTCCTGATCGTSTCGYTGTCGTTCTAYGGCATGAGCACCTTCGAGGGSCCGMTGATGTCSATCAAGACGGTCAAYGCGCTCAGCCACTACACCGACTGGACCATCGGCCACGTGCACTCCGGCGCGCTCGGCTGGGTCGGCCTGGTGT
>NZ_JBFUCB010001146.1:0-714 GCF_056405435.1 Rhizobacter sp. P1_G5
CCAGAAACCCGACTTCGGTCCGACCACGCAGTTCGACACCGTGCCGGCCAGCGACGTGCTGCTGGCGGGGGCCCGTGTCGGCGGGTTCCGCATCGTCGAGCTGATCGGTCGTGGCGATTCGGGTGTCGTGTACCTGGCGCTGGACTCGTCGCTGCAGCGGCAGGTCGCGATCAAGGAATATTTCCCGACTTCGCTCGCGCAGCGCGAGGACGGCAGGCAGGTGGTGCCGCGGCGCAGCGGCGATGCCCCGGCGCTGGAGGCCGGCCGCCGCGAGTTCGTGCAGCGCGCCAAGCTGTTCGCCCGATTCGAGCACCCGGCGCTGATCCGGGTGCAGAGCCACTGGGAAGAGAACGGCACCGCCTACTACGCGATGAATTTCGTGCCGGGCCCGAACCTGGCCGGTGCGCTGAAGGCCCTGCCGCGCGCCCCCGACGAGGCCTGGCTGCGCGCGATGCTGACGCCAGTGCTCGATGCGGTCGACCTGCTGCATGCGGCGCAGGTCCACCATGGCGGCATCTCGCCCGAGGCGGTCGTCGTGCGCGGCGTCGGCGTGCCGGTGCTGCTGGGCAGCACCCCGCCGCCGGCTGACGAGAAGCCGCTGGTGCCGCCCGGTGCGTGGACCGACCTGCGCGCGCTGGCCAGCCTGCTGCACGCGGCCGTCACCGGCCAGGCCGCGCTCGGTGCGGCCGTGCCACGGGTGCACCGTCCCCTGAC
>NZ_JBFUCB010001147.1:0-714 GCF_056405435.1 Rhizobacter sp. P1_G5
GGCCCGCACGCCCTGCCCCGGCCGCGCTAGCCGCAGCGCGGCGCGGTCGATCCACTGCGCCTGCTGGTCGAGCACGTGGTGCACGCGGCGCTGCATCAAGGTCGCGAACGCGGCCAGCGTCTCGGCCAGTTCGCGCGTCGGCGGCGCCGCCAGCTCGGCCGCGGCGGTCGGCGTCGGTGCGCGCAGGTCGGCGGCGAAGTCGGCCAGCGTCACGTCGGTCTCGTGGCCGACGCCGCAGATCGTCGGCAGCGGGCTCGCCGCGATGGCCCGCACGACCTGCTCGTCGTTGAACGCCCACAGGTCCTCCAGCGAGCCGCCGCCGCGGCACACGAGCAACGCATCGACCTCGTCGCGCTCGGCCGCCTGGCGCAACGCACGCACCAGCGCCGCCGGCGCCTCGGCGCCCTGCACCAGGCTCGGATAGACGACGACCGCGACATGCGGCGCGCGCCGCGCCAGCGTGGTCAGCACATCGTGCAGCGCGGCGCCCGACGCCGAGGTGACGACACCGAGCCGGCGCGGAAACCGCGGCAGCTCGCGCTTGCGCGCCGGATCGAACAGCCCCTCCGCCTCGAGCCGCGCCTTCAGCCGCAGGAACTGCTCGTACAGCGCACCCGCGCCGGCCTGCTGCATCGATTCGACGACGAACTGCAGTTCGCCGCGCGGCTCGTAGACCGCGAGCCGCCCGCGCACCTCGACGCGCTGCCCGTCGAC
>NZ_JBFUCB010001148.1:0-714 GCF_056405435.1 Rhizobacter sp. P1_G5
GATGCCGCCCAGTGAGGTCGCGCTCGAGGCAGGCTTCGCACACCAGAGTCACATGGCGCGCTGCATGCGCCGGCTGCTCGGCGTCACCCCGACGCTGGTGAGCCGGGGCGCCTGATCGGACCAGGACATGCACGGAACGACGCCATTGCGGGCTCGCATCTTGGCCGTTCCCGACCTTCAAGGCATGCTCGAGCCTTACCGCCAGGAGACCCATGTGCGCAAAGCCCGATCACGCGAAGCAGGCCGCAGATGAACGGCGACATCGTCACCATCGAGGAGCTGAACTCTCTGACGGGAGACAGCCGCCTGGCGCTGCGCGGTGTCAAGCGCGGCGAAGACGGCATGGACTTCCATGCCCTGGCACTCGAGGCCAGAACGCCGACAGGATGGGCTCAAACCGCCGTCATCACGGAGGAGCAGTTCCAGGGCGCGCACCCGAATCGCCGGTGGGTGTCGAGCCTGCACAGCTTCCTGCCGAGTGCCGGCACGGCCATCATCCAGGTCGGCGAAGGGAGCCGGCCGATGCATCCGACCGGCGTCACGCTGATTCACTACTCGTGGCGGCGATGGGATGTCGTTCAGAACGTCGAGTTGGCCCGGCTCAAGGATTGCGCCGGCCCATTCGATCCTCTGTAGCCAGCTTGGACCGCGCACGAAATGTCCGCTCGATGAGGCCTTCGGCGATCGGCGCTTTCCAAGACGCCGCCGCCAAAC
>NZ_JBFUCB010001149.1:0-711 GCF_056405435.1 Rhizobacter sp. P1_G5
GTGATGCGGATCGACCGGCCTTCCACGTTGCGCTCCTCGCGCCGCGTGTGGCCCTGGTCGTCGGTCGTGGTGGTGGCCAGCGCGCCGTACGCAATGCTCGACACCCGAGCCCTGCGGTTGCCGCGGGCACCGAAACTCACGCTCGGCTGGCTGCCCTGGGGGTCGGCGGTGTAGACCCGGACCGGGCGGCCCAGTGCGTCGTATTCGGTGCGCGTGAGCCCCACGTCTGCACTGCCTGCGCTCGTCGACGAGCCGCTGTCCAGGAAGTACGGCTGCGTCTGCACCAGCACCTGGCCGAGGTCGCCAAACGTGGTGTCGGTAGCGATCAGGCGATTGACACCGCCGGGTTGCGTCGATCCATCTAAGGCTTCGGTGACATGGCGCAGCAGCCGACCTGCGCGGTCCAGGTACTGGCGGGTGAACGGACCGTTCTTGACACCCTCCGTGCCACTGGCGTCTCTCGGCTCCACGTGCGTGAACTGCGCCGCGTCAGCCGGGATCTCGGAAGCCGCAGGGCTCGGGCACGTCGGGCTGTTGGTGGCCGTGTCGATCCGGCCGGCGATGTAGCAGTACGCCGTGATCACCCGTGTACCGTCGGGGTGGATCTCGCGCGTCGTGCGCCCCAGGTCGTCGTATTCCCAGCGCGTGGTCAACCCGTTCGCGTCCGTCCTGCTCAGCACGGTGCCGAAGCGCGGATCCACCGTCTGCGTC
>NZ_JBFUCB010001150.1:0-710 GCF_056405435.1 Rhizobacter sp. P1_G5
GTGCAGGCCCCGGCACTGCAGGCCGATGCGGCCAGCGACACCGCCTTCGTGTTCCAGGAGCCCACGCTGATGCCCTGGGCCAGCGTGTTCGACAACGCCTGGCTGCCGCTGCGGCTGGCCGGCGTCGCGCGCCGCGATGCCGCCGCGCAGGTGCTGCCGCTGCTGCAACGCATGGGCCTCGAAGCCTTTGCGGACGCCTTCCCGGGCGAGCTGTCCGGCGGCATGAAGATGCGCGCATCGATCGCCCGCGCGCTGGTCACGCAGCCCCGGCTGCTGCTGATGGACGAGCCGTTCGCCGCSCTCGACGMGATCACCCGCCAGCGCCTGAACATCGACCTGCTCGACGCCTGGCAGGCCCGCCCGATGGCGGTGCTGTTCGTCACGCACAGCGTGCTCGAGGCGGTGTTCCTGAGCCAGCGCGTGCTGGTGATGGGCGCACGGCCCGGCCGCATCGTGGCCGAATTCCGCATCCGCCGGCCGGTGCCGCACGAGGCAGCGTTCCGCGACAGCGACGACTACGTCGCCCAATGCCGGGCCGTCTCGCGCTCGCTCGAGGCCGCGCACGCCGCGGCAGCCGCGTGAACGAACGCTGGCGCCGCCGCATCGCACCGGCCGTCGTGCTGCTCGCGCTGCTGGCTGCGTGGGAGGCGCTGGTGCGGCTGGCCCACATTCCGCACTACACGCTGCCGGCGCCCAGCCTCGTGCTGCAG
>NZ_JBFUCB010001151.1:0-706 GCF_056405435.1 Rhizobacter sp. P1_G5
GCGATGAACCACGCACTCGCAGGTCAAGTCGGCGCGAGTCAGAACACCCACCGATGCTTCCGGTCCGATAAAGAAGCTCTCCATTTGGAAGCGCTGGGTGAACTCGGCGTTCGGGAAGAAGAGTGCCTTCAGCGCTTGCGCCATCACCAGAGCGGCCGATGCGGTGGCGACGAAGGGAACCGACGGACTGAACCCCTCCTGCGTCGCCAGCCCCAGCGCGCGCGACTGTGCCTCGGTGATGGTGGCGCAGATGGTCTTGCCCTGTGCCAACTGCGCGCGCAACCAGTCGCGCTGAGAGTCGTGTGCTTGAACAATGTCCTGCTCTGTCAACTGACGGTTCAGACCGGTACTGAGCGACGCAAGGCTGAGACCCGTCGCCCTGGACTGCAGCGCTCGTTCGTCGACCTTGGGCGCGCGAAAGGAGCAGATCATGCAAGCGCCCTCCGGGTGGTCCAAGCGCTGCGTTGTCACCGCGGCCCCGACGGCGTTGATGCCGCCGTCCACCAGCACGGAGGGCCAAAGCCGTTGTGCGTCGTGCCGAGCACCGACGTCGTCCAGCCCGTTCAGAACCAGTTCAACTGCCATCGCCCGCACGAGCTCACCCGATCGGGCGTCCTCTACGAGCGCTTCTTCACCCGTGCAGAGCAAACCATGCGGTCCGAGCCAGTCAGCCAGTTGCTTCGCCTTCGATGAACCGACCCAGGAC
>NZ_JBFUCB010001152.1:0-704 GCF_056405435.1 Rhizobacter sp. P1_G5
CCGCCTCGGCATGAGCCTCCAGCCCATCCCCTCACCCGCCGCGACGCGCCAAGACCACCGAACGATATGAACGAAACCGCCATCGAGTTCGACGAGGTCGTCGCCGGCTACGGCGAGTTCATGATCCTGAACAAGCTCAGCCTGCAGGCCAGCAAGGGCAAGATCACGCTGCTGCTCGGCCCCAACGGCGCCGGGAAATCGACGGTGCTGAAGACGCTCTTCGGCCTGCTGAAAGTGCGCCAGGGCCGCATCCGGCTCGATGGCAACGACATCACCGGCACCGGCCCCAAGGACCTGCTGCGCCAGCACGGCATCGCCTTCGTGCCCCRGGGCCGCAACCTGTTCGGCCAGCTCACCGTGTGGCAGAACCTCGAGCTCGGCGGCATCACGCTCGGCATGAAGACCACGCATGCGCGCATCCCCGAGGTGCTCGCCCGCTTCCCCCGCGTGCAGCAGCGCCTCCACAGCCAGGCCTCGGCCCTGTCGGGCGGCGAACAGAAGCAGCTGGAGATCGCCCGCGCCCTGCTGCTGCGTCCGCGCGTGCTGCTGATCGACGAACCGTCGATCGGGCTGTCGCCGATCGTCGTGGCCGATGTGTTCACGCTGCTGCGCGAACTCACCGCCCAAGGCACCACCGTGCTGATGGTCGAGCAGAACGTGAAGAGCGCCCTCAAAGTGGCCGACGACGCGATCGCGCTCGAACC
>NZ_JBFUCB010001153.1:0-702 GCF_056405435.1 Rhizobacter sp. P1_G5
GGAAGCACACGCCGCCGGCCGCGCTGCAACTGCGCCGCATTGCGCTGGCGATCGGCATCAAGCCGGAAGCCTCGGCATCGGCGGGACGCAGCTCGACGCAGAACCCCCGGCAAGCGGACCAGACGATCGACCAGGCGATGGACCAGGCACGTGGCGCCGGCATGGCAATCGCGCACGGCCGACCCGACGACCCGCTGCTGTCCTTTCTCGGTCTTTGACCTTCATCGCATCACTTCATCACCTGAGCCCGCATGACTGATCCCCGCGCCAAAGTCGTCGTCGACGGCGATGTCACCCCGCTGCGCCAGGCGCTGCGTGCCGGCCTGCAGAACGTCCAGCAGTTCGGCGACCAGGCCGCGACCGGCCTCGGCAAGGTCAACGGGCCGCTGGAAGCGATCCAAGGCAAGTTCATCGCGCTGACGGCGGTGCTCGGCGGCGGTGCGCTTTTCGGCAAGGCGATCGAACAGACCGCCAAGTTCCAGGAAGAGAGCATCCAGCTGGGCAAGTCGCTGGGCGTGTCGGCGACCGGCGCCAGCACCTGGATCGCGGCGCTGGAGGATGTCGGGGCGACCACCGACGAGATGTCCGCGGCGAGTCGTGGACTGCTGAAGCACCTCAATGAGGACGAGGGAGCTCTGAACAAGCTCGGCCTCGCCACGCGCGACAGCGCCGGTGCGCTGCGCCCCATGAACGACCTGCTGC
>NZ_JBFUCB010001154.1:0-693 GCF_056405435.1 Rhizobacter sp. P1_G5
ACCTGGCAGGGCATGGTCTACGTGGCCTTCGTGATCGACGTCTACGCGCGCTTCATCGTGGGCTGGCGGGTCAGCAGCTCCATGCGAACCGACTTCGTGCTCGACGCGCTGGAGCAGGCGCTGTACGCACGCAAGCCCGAGCGCGACGGGGCGCTGATCCACCACTCCGATCGCGGCTCGCAGTACGTCAGCATCCGCTACTCCGAGAGACTCGCCGAGGTCGGCATCGAGCCGTCGGTAGGCTCCAAGGGCGACAGCTACGACAACGCGCTGGCCGAGACGATCAACGGGCTGTACAAGACCGAGTTGATCCATCGGCGGGCGCCCTGGAAGTCCAAGGAAGCCGTCGAATTGGCCACGCTCGAATGGGTCTCATGGTTCAACCACCACCGGCTGCTCGAGCCCATCGGCTACATCCCGCCAGTCGAAGCCGAGGCAAACTACCACCGGCAACTCGCCACCCGTCAGGCCATCCCGGCCTGACTCACACCAACCGGCCTCCTCGAAAGCCGGGGCGATTCAGTATGGTCTTGGGACCCTTTGACGTGCTGTACGCCACCACTGGGGTTCGGCGACGGGAGTGCGCCCCTTCGAATTGCCGAATTCTCGAAGTCGCCTGCAGCCCATCCAGCACCGGCATTTGCGGGTCCATCAGGATGACGCCAAAGCTCCGTTCGCAGGCAAGGTGGACCG
>NZ_JBFUCB010001155.1:0-691 GCF_056405435.1 Rhizobacter sp. P1_G5
CGCTCGACCAGAACCTGTCGGACCTGGTTCGCCGCAACATCATCTCGCCGGCCGAAGCGCGCGCGAAGGCGAAGTTCCCCGAAAACTTCCCCGGCTGATCCGCCGCAGGTGCCGCGTGAAACGACTCTTTGATCGCCTGAAGCGCGGCGGCGACGACACGCCTGCGGTGTCGAAGGAAGACGCGGGCCTCAGCGAATCCGGCTTCTTCTCGACCCAGTTCGCCGACCGCGCCGAAGACACGCAGGAGCTGGCCACCTGGGCCGCGCGCGCACCGGCGGTGGGGGCCACTCCGATCGAGCGCAAGCAGGCCGAGCCGCTGTTCGCCCGGCTGTGGGGCGCCGACCGCTATGTGGCGGCGTTGAGCCCCGACGAGCTGCAGCGCATGAGCCAGTACCTGCAGTTCGTGCAGGTGCCGGCCAACAAGGAAGTGATCGGCCAGGACGAGCAGGGCGACTACATGCTGATCGTGCTCGACGGCACGCTGGCCGTCGACCGCATCCAGCCGTGGGGCGGGCGGGCCCGGCTGGCCGAGGCGCGGGCCGGCGACATGCTGGGCGAGATGTCGCTGCTCGACGCGGGCGCCCGCTTCTCGGCCTGCACCACGCTGACGCCGTGTACCCTCGCGGTGGTGGATGCACAGCGATTGGATGAGATGATCRTGTTCGAGCCGCGACTCGGCCTGGCCTTGCTG
>NZ_JBFUCB010001156.1:0-687 GCF_056405435.1 Rhizobacter sp. P1_G5
CCCACAAGGACCTCGGCGCCGAAGTGCAGGCCGGCAAGTTCCGCCAGGACTTGTACTACCGCCTCAACGTGATCCAGATCCGCGTGCCGCCGCTGCGCGAGCGGCTCGAAGACCTGCCGTCGATCTGCGACCGCGTGCTCGACCGCATCGCGCGCGATGCCGGCGTGTCGCCCGCGCCGCGGCTCACGCGCGATGCGATGGTGCAGCTCAGCCGCTACAGCTTCCCCGGCAACGTGCGCGAACTCGAGAACCTGCTGCACCGCGCGGTCGCGCTGACGGTGGGCGACGTGATCGACGTGGCCGACCTGGGCGTCTCCGAGCTGGTGTTCAGCGACAGCGATGCCGCGGAGTTCGATGCGACGCCGGTGGTGTCGGCCAAGCCGGCCGCTGCGGCGGCGGCAGAGGCGGTGCGCGCACCGGTCGCGCCGGTGCAGGCGCCGCTGCCGAGCGACCTCGCGGCCTACCTCGACGACATCGAGCGCGACGTGCTCGAACGCGCGCTCGAGCGCTACCGCTACAACCGCACGGCGGCCGGCGCGAGCCTCGGGCTGTCGTTGCGCCAGATGCGCTACCGGATGGCCCGCCTGGGCGTCAACGTCGGGGGCACCGACGACCCGGTCGATGTCGAGCGCGGCGAACCCGGCTGAACCGGTTCGCGAGCCGGCCCCCGCCCTCACCGTGCTGCAG
>NZ_JBFUCB010001157.1:0-686 GCF_056405435.1 Rhizobacter sp. P1_G5
CGTCTGCAGCGGGTGTGTCGATGCGCCGGATCGGCTCTCCGGAGCGGCTGTCGTACACCAGGATGAAGTGGCCTGTGCCGGTCGGCGCTGTTTCTGAACCGAAGCGGTTTCCGCCGATCGCGACCCACGGTCGCTTCGGATGCAGCGCCACGCCGTACACCCGACCGGCATCGGCGTGCCCGACCGGCGGGCGCAGCACGCGCTGCAGCTTGCCGGTCGACAGCGTCCACAGGCGCGCGGTCTTGTCGTCTGCACCGGTGACGACGAGGTCGCGCCTGTCATCGACAGCCAGCCGCCGAACGGCACCTGCATGACCTTCCAACTCGACTTGCAGGAAGCCGGCCTGCCCTGCGTCAGCCGCGCTCGGCGTAGCAGGCTGCGCGATGGCGGCCATGCTGATGAACCACAGCGCACCGAGCAGGCCGAAGGCTCGGCCCGGTGCCGCCCGTCGGCTATTGCCCTGTGCGTCCATTGAGCAACCCAGCGATCGAGGCGACGGTCGATGCGGCAGCGGCCGCCCACGCGCCAATGCGTTTCATCTGCCGAATCTGAACGGCGGCAGGCTGGTCGTCGGCACTGCAGGGCAGGAACCAGCGCTGGATCCAGTGGTCTGCTGGTTCGGAAGTGGGCGATTCGCTCCAGCGCATCGCCTGCGCTGCAAAGACGCCGCCCAGCATGGCCAGTGC
>NZ_JBFUCB010001158.1:0-684 GCF_056405435.1 Rhizobacter sp. P1_G5
GACCACCGAGATCTACACGGTTCTCATCGTCGGCAGCGTCAGATGTGTATTAGAGASAGGTGCAGGCGCCCTCGCTGCCCTGGTCCAGGATCAGTCCGGCCTTGGCATAGCCGGGCAGGAAGTGCTGCACGACCTCGGCGGCCGGGAATTCATCGGGCAGCGTCAGCGCTGCGGGCATGTACTGGCGGTCGCGCAGGTCGGCGGTGTCCTTCTTCGTGCGCGAGACGCGGTGCGTGCTGCCGGCGGGGCGGCGCGAGGTGCTCTTGCCCTTGGCAGCACCGGCACCGGCGGCCGCCGGCGCCTGCGCGGTGGCCGCGAGCTCGAACACGCTGCGGAATGCGGCCAGCCCGTGCGCGCCACCGTTGACCAGCTTGCGTGCCGCCGCGAAATCGCCCTTGCCGATCGCGGCGCGGAACTTGTCGGCCTTGTCGAACAGGAACTGCGCGAGCACCACCGCAGCCACTTCCGGCGCGTTCGCCTTGTCGGGGTCGGCATCGAGCGCGATGCCGATCACCTCGCCGTAGTGCTTGTAGTTCGCGCGGCCGGTCAGCTGCACGAAGCCGCGGCCCTTGTAGCGTGCGCCGTCGCCGGCCGCGCCGTTGCCGAGGTCGCGGCGCAGGTCGTAGCTGCTGAACGGCGCACCGCCGGGCGGTGTGTTGAAGCGGGACTGGAACTCGGCGATCG
>NZ_JBFUCB010001159.1:0-683 GCF_056405435.1 Rhizobacter sp. P1_G5
ATGCATCTTCCATCCGTTCGATAAGGTCGATGCGAGACTAATGGATGCCATCGACCACTTGCTTGATTCGAATTCGAATCGCTTGGATCGGTTGTGCATACTATTAATTACCAATGCGACGACGGAGGACGTACAAGTTAATCCTGAGAATGATGTACGCATTCATATTCCCTTCAAGTATCAGGAGCTTGCCGGCGGCGTAGCCGGGAAAAAGGAACTTATCGAGGGCCGTCTACGAACTCATCTATACCCTGTAGATTTGTTCGCCACATCGTCGGTGTTGAAGACCGATCGCAGCTTCTTCGGACGTAAAGAAGATGTTCAATCCTACGTGTCGCAATACGATCGCGGTGAAAACTCTTCATTATTTGGCCTCAGACGAATTGGCAAAACGTCGCTCCTGTGGGCAATTGTAAGAGAGCTGAAGCATCGAGACGCTCCGGTCGTTCTAGTCGACTGCTCTGACACGAAGTTTCACAAAACCACATGGAATAAGGCACTATTTCGAGTAAAGGAGCAGCTCTATATCGCTCTTGGGATTAAGGCGCAAGGGGCGAAAGAATCGGATTACACGGAGGCAGATGCGTCGAGTCGCTTCGTAGAGGATCTCAAACGAATTAAGGAAAGTAACCGTAAGCCATTGCTATTGATTTTTGATGAAATCGAGAGCCTTTGCTTCTCTG
>NZ_JBFUCB010001160.1:0-681 GCF_056405435.1 Rhizobacter sp. P1_G5
CCTGGGAACAGGGATGGCACCCCGGGGGATGCCATCCCACTCTCTTGACGGTGGATGATTCGATGAAATTGAAGCAGTGTGTCTTTGCCGTGCTGGCATGCCTCACCGTGAGCGTGCTGGCCGACGACAAACCCTATACCGTGGTCGACGGCTACAAGGTCGACGCCAAGACCATGGAAGGCTTCCGGACCTGGCGCGCCGCTGCATGCGACCGCTGCCACGGCGCCAACCAGGAGGGCCTGGTCGGGCCTTCGCTGATCAACAGCCTGAAGACGCTGAGCCAGGACGAGTTCGTCAAGACCGTCACCGAAGGCCGCCTGCCCAAGGGCATGCCGAGCTTCGGCGAAAGCCAGCAGGTGAAGGAACACATCAACGACCTGTATGCCTACCTGAAGGGACGGTCCGACGGCGCCATCACGCGCGCCAAGGTCGAGCCGGCCAAATGAACAACACCACCCGCACGTCCGTGGTGGCTCGGGCGCTGGCGCTGGCCTGGGGGGTCGTGGCCGCGTGCCCGCCCGCCGCCGCGCAGGACGCCGACAAGCCGCCGCCGCGCCAGGCGCTGCGCGTGTGCCAGGACCCGAACAACCTGCCGTTCTCCAACGTCGCGGGCGCGGGCATCGAGAACCGCATCGCCGAGGTGTTCGGCAAGGCGCTCGGGCTGCCGGTCGAGTACTACTC
>NZ_JBFUCB010001161.1:0-679 GCF_056405435.1 Rhizobacter sp. P1_G5
CCACAGCGGGCACCTACGGCACCTTCACCCTTGCCACCGACGGCACCTGGACCTACGCCGCTGCCAACAACAACGCCACGGTTCAGGCGCTGCGCGCTGATCAGTCGCTGACCGAGACCTTCTCCGTCAAGAGCGCYGATGGGACCTCGTCGAGCGTCACGGTCACCATCCAGGGCACGAACGACRCCGCTGTCATCTCCGGCGCCACCTCSGGYTCCGTCACSGAAGACACSGCKGTCAACGGCKCCGGCAAYCTGACCACCGGYGGCACCCTGTCCGTCGCCGACRTCGACAACGGCCAGGCCGTGTTCCAGGCTCAGACAGCCACTGCTGGCACCTACGGCACCTTCACGCTTGCCACCGATGGCACGTGGACCTACGCAGCGGCGAACAGCAACGCCACGATCCAGGCTCTGCGTGCCGATCAGTCGCTGACCGAGACGTTCACCGTCAAGAGCGCCGACGGAACCTCATCGAGCGTCACAGTCACCATCMAGGGCACCAACGACGTCGCRGTGATCTCYGGTRCCAATACCGGCTCCGTCACGGAAGACACYGCKGTCAACGGCKCCGGCAAYCTGACSACCGGCGGCACCCTGTCCGTCGCCGACATCGACAACGGCCAGGCCGTGTTCCAGGCYCAGMCKGCCACYGCCGGCACCTACGGCACCTTCACGCT
>NZ_JBFUCB010001162.1:0-676 GCF_056405435.1 Rhizobacter sp. P1_G5
CAGCTCCCCGGGCTGCCATATATCATGTCGCTCGCTGATCACAGCGTCTCCTCGATCCCGTCTACCCCCGATGGATCATCCAGTTCAGGAGCACCTCAGCACACCATCTTGAGACTGGACGAGCATGCCCCCGAAGATGTCGACAAGGCGATCGAACAACATACCTCTTACTCGCGGTTAAAAGAATCTGCCAAAGTCATTTGGTTTCCCGCCTACATGGCAACGATTCCGCCCTCTCTTTCCAAGTTCACGAAAATCGAGATCATCGTACTCCCCAGCTTTCGCGGGAAAATACTCGAAGGTAGCAAGCTTGGTCAGAAAGCAGGCTCCTTGATCAGGGTCATCTTGTTGCATGAGCGGAGCCCAACCAAACTCATTCCGGTGCCGGGAGCGGCCTTGGAGGTCTTTGACAGCAGCAGTTGCTACGAGTTCATGGTCACACCACCGGGGACCTTGAATTCACCGGTGAGCGATCATGCTCTTCTCCCGAATTCTCTCTCTCCTGGATTTGATCTCGGTCGCTCTCCATCGGCGACCTCAAAGCTTTATTGGCTGTGGGGAAACGGAGGAGAGGAGACGGCACTCAGCCGGGCGATCCTCGAGTTGGATTCGGAAGGCATTCTTGGCATTTATTCCGATCTCCAGGCTGCGATCTCACATATCAAGAGCCTGACTC
>NZ_JBFUCB010001163.1:0-674 GCF_056405435.1 Rhizobacter sp. P1_G5
GGCCAGGCCCACCAGCTGCAGCGCGATCGCCGCGCGCTTCTTGCGCTCGGTGGCCGACAGCTTGGTCAGCAGCAGCGGCAGCTCGACGTTGCGCTGCGCCGACAGCATCGGCATCAGGTTGTAGAACTGGAACACGAAGCCGACCCGCGAGGCGCGCCACTTCGCGAGCGCCGCCGACTTGAGCTGGTCGATGCGCTGGCCGCCGACGCTGATGCTGCCGCCGGTCGGCGCATCGAGCCCGCCGATCAGGTTCAGCAGCGTCGTCTTGCCCGAGCCCGAYGGGCCCATCAGCGCGACGAAGTCGCCCTGGTCGACATCGAGGTCGATGTGGTGCAGCACCTCGACCTTCTGGCGGCCGCGCTCGTACACCTTCGACAGGTCGCGGATCTCGATCAGCTGGGTCATGGGTTCTCCTGGGGGTTCTGTCTTGTTGAAATGCAGATCACTCGGTTTCGTCGGGCCGCACCGCGGCACCGTCCTTCAGCGATTCCGGCGGCGACACGACGACGCGCTCCCCCGCCTTCACCGCATCGGGCAGCAGCTTCTGGCCGCCGATGTCGCCGCCGGCCGGCTTCACGCTGCGCTGCTGCACGCGGCCGTCGGCGACGACGAACACCACCGTGCCGCCGTCGCGCTGCACCAGCGCCTGCGGCGGCACCAGCACGCCCTTGGGC
>NZ_JBFUCB010001164.1:0-672 GCF_056405435.1 Rhizobacter sp. P1_G5
GAACGTGACCGGCACCTGCGGCAGGCCTGACGGCCGGCGCGCATCGGGCAGGTCGAACGCGACGGCGCGCGTCACCAGCAGCGGCAGCGGGCGATCGTCGTCATCGACGGCGCGCACCGTGAGGCGCACCGATTCGGCGCCGCTCGCGAACACGCGGTCCTGCGTGCTGCGCACGCGCACGCCCTTGGCCGGCTGGCCGCCCGGGGTGCGCAACGGCATCTCCTCGGCCACCGGGTCGAACGGGCGCACCTGGTCGGGGTGCTCGCCCAGCGGGCGCGCCTCGTGCGGGTAGCGGGTCGAGGTCTTGTACTTGGTGAGCGTGTCTTCGGCGCGGGTGAGCCGCTGCTGCCACAGGTCGAGCTGCGCGCGGCGTGCCTGCACCGCGCTCGCACTGAAGGATGCAGAGGGTGGCACTGCCGGTCTCGGGCTTGCGGTCTGCACTGCCACGGCGGGCAGGATGACAGGCGCCTCGGTCGGCGCCTCGCGCCCGAACGAGAGTGCAGCCAGCAACGCCGCGACGCTGACGCAGGCCATGACGATCAGCAGAGGCCTTCCCATTCAAGCGTGCGCGTCGGCCCAGCGGACGCCGTGGAACCGGCTTTGCCGGGCCACTGGCGGCGCCCCCTCGAGGGGGAGGCGCGCAGCGCCTCGGGGGTGGGCCATCATCTAGCG
>NZ_JBFUCB010001165.1:0-672 GCF_056405435.1 Rhizobacter sp. P1_G5
GCGTCGCACACAGGAACACGCGCAGGCGGCCGGCGCCGCGCACGCGCAACGCGAGCGCCGGGCCGGGCGCCGCGTTCTCGATGCTCTCGGCGAACAACCGGCCCAGCACGCCGGTCGTGTGCAAGGCCAGCGCCAGCGTGCCGGGGAACGGGCCCAGCCCGGCCGCGATCAGCAGCAGCGAGGCCCACACCAGCTCGGGGATCGAACGCAGCGCGTTCAGCAGCAGGCGTGCGCCGCCGTGCAGCAGCGCCACCACCCGCCCTCCGCGGGCGCTGGCCGGCAGCGCCATGCACACCCCGGCAGCCGCGGCGAGGACGGTGCCGAGCAGCGACATCGCGATCGTCTCGCCGGCCGCCTCCAGCGTGCGCCGCAGGAACGCGGGAGACATCTCCGGCGGAAAGAAGCTGGCACCGAACCCGGCCAGCTTGACGAGCTCGGACGGCGCGAAGAATTCGCGCCAGTGCAGCCCCAGGCTCGCGAAACTCGCCACGACCAGCGCCAGCACGCCGGCCAGCACCAGCCACCCGGACCACGACCGTTCGGGGCGCGTCATGCCATCACCCGCCGCAACAGCGCGCTGACCCGATCGCTCGCCCACACCAGCGCGACGAACACCAGCAGGATCGCACTCACCTCACTGCCGGCGAACATCTTCGCCGAGCTGTCGAGCAT
>NZ_JBFUCB010001166.1:0-672 GCF_056405435.1 Rhizobacter sp. P1_G5
GCCTGACATTGAATGTCGATAGCAATCGCATCGCCTCGTGGAGCGGAGCTGGGCAATTCCGAAACTTTGGGCATGACCCAACCGGCAACGTGCAAAGTGAGTCGCGCAGCGATGGAAGCCGTACGTACGGATACGATGCCTTCAATCGGCTGACCGCGGTCTACGTCAATGGATCTCTCGTTGGCGATTACCGCAACAATGCCCTTAATCAGCGTGCCTATCGAGGGGCGGCGGGAGGTACCGGCACTGGCTATGTCTACGCCCCGAGCGGCCAGTTGCTCTACGAAGTCGGGCCACAGTCGAGCAACTACGTGTGGATCGGTGGCGAGCTGCTCGGCGTGATGCGAAGTGGACAGTTCTACGCGAGCCACAACGATTCCCTGGGTCGGCCCGAGGTGCTGAGCGACGCCAGCCAGCAAGTGGTTTGGAGGGCCACGAACGCAGCCTTCGATCGGAGCGTTGCCGTCGACAACATCGGGGGACTTAACGTCGGCTTCCCGGGTCAGTACTTCGATCCGGAGACCGGGCTTTGGCAGAACTGGCATCGGTACTATGACGCTCAGTTGGGGCGGTATCTGCAAAGCGATCCAATTGGTCTGAAGGGCGGCGTCAACACCTACAGCTATGTTGGAGGTAATCCTCTCAATGGCGTTGATCCGCTCGGCCTCGCGA
>NZ_JBFUCB010001167.1:0-670 GCF_056405435.1 Rhizobacter sp. P1_G5
GTGTTGAGCATGCCGTCGACCGCATGCGGCTGCATCGCGCCGACGATCACCGCGGTCATGTGGCTGCGCTCCATCAGCGCGATCGGGATCGCCGCGTTGTCGGGGCCGGGTGCGCGCACGTCGGCGTGGTAGATGCGCAGCAGGCCTTCGTCGCGGCGTTCGAGCGTGGTGCGCTCGATCATCGCGAGCGTGCGCAGCGTGGTGTGCTCGCGCAGGTGCAGCCGCTCGATCGGCCGACCGCTCGCATCCGACAGCGCCTTCACGACCGCGCCGGCCCACACGCCGGTGGGGTCGTGCAGCGCGATGTGGCGGGTGGCGGTTTCGAGGTCGGCGCGGGTGGCCGCGAAATGCTCGCGGATCGCCTGTGCCGCCGAGCCGGTGACGACCAGGTCGCGCAGGTGGCGATCGACCATCTGGCCCTGGTCGTTCACCTCGGTGGCGACGCTCTCCATGAGGGAGGTGGCGGCGAAGCCGGGCTGGCGATCCTCGGGTTGGTCGCCGCGCAGGTCTCCGAACAGCGATGACAACATGGGTGCTCCCGGCAGTTGAGTCCGGCCCAGTCTAGGGGGATGTTCGCGTCCGGACATCCCCAACTTGGCTACCCCCTTGCGGGGGGAGGTGAATGACGGCCCCTCTGTCGATGAGTACATCGACCGATCCCCCGAGGGGA
>NZ_JBFUCB010001168.1:0-665 GCF_056405435.1 Rhizobacter sp. P1_G5
GCTGAACATCGTCTACGTGCTCGACCATGCGCGCATGTCGCGCGTGCCGGCGTCGCAGCGCACGCTGTTCGCGGCGGTGTCGGCCGGCGCGATCGCGCAGAACGTCTACCTGTACGCGGCCGGTGCCGGGCTCGCGACGGTGCTGCGCGGCTGGCTCGACCGCGAGGCGCTCGCCAACGCGCTCGGCCTGCAGCCCGACCAGGAGGTGCTGATGGCGCAGACCGTGGGTTTCCATGCGCCTTGACGTCGCGGCCCTGCGCCGTGGGCTGGCCCGGCGCACCGGCGCCGAGGTGGATCTGATCGAGACCCACCTGTCGTGGGTGCTGCTGGCCGGCGAGTTCGCCTACAAGCTGAAGAAGCCGCTCGCGCTGCCCTTCGTCGACGCGACGCAGCCCGCGCAGCGCCTGCACCTGTGCGAGGAGGAACTGCGGCTGAACCGGCGCCTCGCGCCGCACCTGTACCTGGACGTGTGCCGCATCACCGGCGGACCGCAGGGGCCGTGCATCGACGGCGACGGCCCGCTGATCGACCACGCGGTGCGGATGCGGCGCTTCGCGGCCGGCAGCCTGTTCAGCGAGCGGGCGGCGGCCGGCACGCTGGGGCCGCAGGACATCGACCGCCTGGCCGCGCGGCTCGGGGCCTTCCATGCCGGCGCCACGCGGGCC
>NZ_JBFUCB010001169.1:0-657 GCF_056405435.1 Rhizobacter sp. P1_G5
CTACGCGTATGACCCGGAGACCGGCAAGGTGCGCCTGGGCCGCTACGGCTGGAAGGCCTCGAAGGTCAGCCTGCGCCACCAGGCGTCGGCGGCCGCGCTGCTGGACATGTCGGTCACCTCGCCGGTGTACCCGAACCGCGACTGCCTGTATGGCCCGGCGAAGTGCAGCACCGCGAACCGCGTCGACCCCGGCCTGACAGAAGAGGCGCTGACGCTGCTGGAACGCTACGTGGCCCTGCTGGCCGTGCCGGCGCAACGCAGCCTGGCGAGCGGCTACCCGAAGGGTGTATCGCCGCTGGCCGCGCTGAACCCGGACGTCGACAAGATCGCCGCCGGCGCGACGGTGTTCAACACCATCAAGTGCTCGACCTGCCACGTACCGTCGATGACGACCGGCACCACCAGCGAGTTCCAGGAAGCGCGCGGCCAGAAGATCAAGCCCTACACCGACATGCTGCTGCATGACATGGGCTCCGATCTGGCCGACGGCCTGACCGAAGGCCTGGCCACCGGCAGCATGTGGCGCACCTCGGCCCTGTGGGGCATCGGCTACACCGAACTGGTCGCCGGCAAGGACGTGAAGGTCGGCTACCTGCACGACAGCCGCGCCCGCACGCTGACCGAAGCCATCGTGTGGCACGGCGGTGAAGGCAAGGC
>NZ_JBFUCB010001170.1:0-657 GCF_056405435.1 Rhizobacter sp. P1_G5
AGTCACATGAACAAAAATATTCAACTGAAGACCCCTCTCTCGCCAAATTGACTTGGAGAGAAATCGACGCCTTAGTACCCAACGGCGATACGGAACTGAAGCTTCATCTTGATCCAGATAATGAGCCCATGCAAAGGAGTGCTCAGATGCCCGCTCTGACGTACGCCATGCATAAACTTTCCATCGAGGTCATCCCTCCAAGCTTTGACGGCAAACTGTCCGAGGGCGTCATCGAGCGGATCCGGACGCTCACTAGAAATTTGTCACGCAACGATTCGGCTCGCGAACTGGGTATCGTCTACGATGCATTCAATGCTCTTTCATTCCCAGCGAGGAAGATATTCCTGACCACATTGCGTGAACAGGGCATTGATCTGGAGGAAGTACCGGTGAATGCACAGGCATGGTCTTTTGGTGGAAGGCTCATCGAACCATTCGTCAGAGCGGCCCTGTATACAATTCCCCACGATAAAGCAATCATTCAGGCTGGCGCCCCCCTCAACGACTCCACCAGCCAAGCAATTAGCACAAAATATATTGACAAAGCCAGTGATGATATGCTGGTCCATACACGTTATTCAGTGATCCTTCGGCGTTGCAAGGAATTTTCCGAGCTCCCAATCCCCAACATCTGGGTGCTCTCCCACTGGTTGAACA
>NZ_JBFUCB010001171.1:0-654 GCF_056405435.1 Rhizobacter sp. P1_G5
GCGCCACCCCGAGCGGCACGCTCACCGTGAAGCAGCTGCCCAGGCCCGGTCCGCTGGTCACCACCACGTTGCCGCCGTGCAGCCGCACCAGCTCCTTCACCAGCGCGAGGCCGATGCCGGTGCCCTCGTGCGAGCGCGAGCGCGCCCCGGCCACGCGATGGAACCGGTCGAACACATGGGCGAGCGCCTCGTCGTCCATGCCGATGCCGGTGTCGCGCACTTCCAGCACCGCCTGTCCGGCCTCGCTGCGCAGCGAGACGGCGATCTCGCCCTCGAACGTGAACTTGAATGCGTTCGACAGCAGGTTCAGGACCACCTTCTCCCACATGTCGACATCGACGAACACCTCGTGCGGGAGCGTGTCGCAGGCGACGACGAAGCGCAGCCCCGCATGCTCGATCGCCGAGCGGAAGGCCGATGCGAAATCGCGCGTCAGCGCCGCGAGGTCGGTGGCCTGGTAGCTCGCCTCGACGCGCCCGGCCTCGATGCGCGAGAACTCCAGCAGCGAGTTGACGAGCTTGCGCAGCCGCTCGCCGTTGCGGTGCGCCAGCTGCAGCGCGTCGTGCACATCGGCCGGCAGCTCGGGGCGCAGCAGCGCGTCCTGCAGCGGCCCCAGCATCAGCGTCAGCGGCGTGCGCAGCTCATGGCTCACGT
>NZ_JBFUCB010001172.1:0-649 GCF_056405435.1 Rhizobacter sp. P1_G5
GCATCCTCCGACGCGATCACCGCCCGCTTCAGCGTGTCGGCGATGTGGTCGTAGGGCTGCCACTCCTGGCTCCACAGGATCTGGTGCTGCTCGGTCAGCAGCCGCCAGGCCTCGGAGCGCTGGAAGGTGGTCGACTGCGGATCGACGACGGCCATCAGCGCGACGCGCGCGAGGAAGTACAGCTGCAGCGCGAGCACCGACAGCACCAGCAGCGCGATCAGCCGCGCGATCTGTCGGACCGCGTTCTTCATGTGGCGGTTGCGGACAGCCGGGCCTGCAGCTCGGCCAGCACCGGCGCGGTGTCCGGCCGCACGCCGCGCCAGACGAAGAACGCCTCGCCGGCCTGCTCGACCAGCATGCCCAGCCCGTCGCGGCCGACCGCGCCGTGCCGTGCCGCCCAGCCGATGAAGCCGGCCGCGGCCGGGCCGTACATCATGTCCAGCGCCAGCGTGCCGGCACGCAGCACGCGCGGCGACACCGGCACCTCGGCGCCTTGCAGGCTGCTCGCGCTGGCGTTGACGACAACGTCGAAGGCCTCGCCGCAGTCGGCCAGGCCGGTGGCGCGCAGCTCGACATCGGCGCCGCGCGCCGGCGCGGCATGGCGTGCCGCCAGCGCCCGTGCCTTGTCGACGCTGCGGTTGGCCAGCAC
>NZ_JBFUCB010001173.1:0-648 GCF_056405435.1 Rhizobacter sp. P1_G5
GGTGCGGGCGCAGGCGCAGGTGCAGGTGCAGGTGCAGGTGCAGGAGCGGGGCCAGGTGCAGGAGCGGGACCGGGCGCGGGGGCCGGTGCAGGCGGAGTTCCGGAGACAGGACTCGGCTGATCACCATCGCCGCCACCCCCACAGGCGGCCAAGAAAACGGAAACCCACAACGCCCCCACAACCCCCCGGCGGTTCTTCACGTTCTTCGCGTCCTTGTTCGACTTGCCGCGATCTCCGGCGTTCGCCAGCGCGCTCGCGGCGGCCGAACACTCTCCCATGGGATCGACGGTTGCACGAGGATACAACAACACGTTCGAGGCGCGCGCCGCCAAAGCCGCCTCTCGTGATGGTCGGCTCTTGGCCGTCGTCGGTCTCCGGCTCCCCATGAAAGGCGACATGAGGTCACGCCTTTCCGCGGGCTTCCTTCTTCGCTTTTCGTGTCTCTTCGGCCACGATGCCGGTTGCCCGCCAGTGCACGAACTCGTCCGGCGTCTCGAGCCTGACGCGGCCCCAGGCGCCGCTGCGGAAGTCGTTCAACGCCGCCTCGGCGGCCTTCTGCATGTTCACGCGGCCACCGGGCAGCAGGCCGCCGCGCTTGCGGCCCACTTCGGCCAGCAATGCCTCGTCGGTCATCGCCGAGAAGTCGGC
>NZ_JBFUCB010001174.1:0-644 GCF_056405435.1 Rhizobacter sp. P1_G5
GGCTCACGCTGACCGCGGCGATGAACATCAGGAAATAGACCGGGCCGAGCTGGATCGACTTGCCGGCGTAGTCGGCGATCGTGATGGGGCCGCTCAGGTTCTTCAGCGAGGCCTGGCCGATCAGCATGCGGCCGAGCATCTTGATCGTCAGCACCGATGAGTCCCAGGTGCGCTGCACCGCCTGCGTCATGCCGCCCCACAGTCCGTAGCGAACCGTCACCATCTCGTAGGACGCCGCGATGCCGGCCCCGATGCGGCCGACGCGCTGCCCGCCGTCCACCGCGACCGCCGGGCGCACGCTCAGCGTGAGCACCTGGGTGCCGCGCTGCACCCGCCACGGCATGGCCGTCGATTCGCCGTCGGCGCCATTGGCGCGGATCAGCTGCAGCATGCGGTTGGCGTCCGGCACCGGCACGCCGTCGATGTCGAGCACGCGGTCGCCGCGGCGCAGGCCGGCCGTGTCGCCGGCGCCGCCCGGCGTCAACGGCCCGAGCACCGCGGCACTCAGGGCGCTGACGCCGATGCGATCCAGCGTCTGCGGCGTCACGTCGTAGGTGTCCAGCGTGTCGACGTCCAGCGTCACCGCGCGCGAGCCGTGCCCGCGCGCATCGGCCACCATCAGCTGCAGCTTCTCGGTGCGCAGC
>NZ_JBFUCB010001175.1:0-638 GCF_056405435.1 Rhizobacter sp. P1_G5
GATACAACATCGAGAGCCTGACGGTCGCGCCGACCGAAGACGCCTCGCTGTCGCGCATGACCATCGTGACGACCGGCTCCGACGAGGTGATCGAGCAGATCACCAAGCACCTGAACCGCCTCATCGAGGTGGTCAAGGTGGTCGACCTGACCGAAGGCGCCTTCACCGAACGCGAGCTGATGCTCATCAAGGTGCGCGCCGTCGGCAAGGAACGCGAAGAGATGAAGCGCATGGCCGACATCTTCCGCGGCCGCATCATCGACGTCACGGAAAAGAGCTACACCATTGAACTCACCGGCGATGCGTCCAAGCTCGATGCCTTCATCGAGGCGATCGACCGCAGCGCCATCCTGGAAACCGTGCGCACCGGCACCAGCGGGATCGGTCGCGGCGAGCGCATCCTGCGCGTCTGATCGTCTCGATCAATCCATTCACCCCGCAAGACTGACCTGTTTTTTTCTGGAGAAGACCATGAAGGTTTATTACGACAAGGATGCTGACCTGAGCCTGGTGAAGGGCAAGAACGTCACGATCATCGGCTACGGCTCGCAAGGCCATGCGCACGCGCAGAACCTGAACGACAGCGGCGTCAAGGTCACCGTCGGCCTGCGCAAGGGCGGGGCCTCGTGGTCCAAGGC
>NZ_JBFUCB010001176.1:0-637 GCF_056405435.1 Rhizobacter sp. P1_G5
GTTCGGAACCTTCGACGAGACTCTGGAAATTGCAGGAGGAGCAGAAAGTTTTACCCTGGGCAACTGCTTTGATAGCGACCTCCGCCCTTTTTAGTGCCATTTCTCCCGTAGCCTTTGAACTTACCGCCAGCTCCAGGCACGAGTGGATGAATCTTCTTGTTAAAGCCGTCAATGTTGCGGACTACGTTGAAAGATTCTTGCCCACAATTTCTGTAGGACTGTTTTTTTGCGGTGTTGCAGTGCTGCCGTGGCTGAAAAAACCTAAAGAACTGAGGAGGATTCGACTCTTTGTCGCGACTTGCTTCTCCATAGCATTGATAGCGAGCCTCATGTATTCCGTGCTGTACCGAACGACGATGATTGGACCCATCATGGGTGCAGATAAAGTCATCCGCTATTACCCCTCCAATTCCGCCCGCGGTTTTGCGGCTATCATCGTTCTGGCGTTCTCGGCTTTTGCGTTGCGCGCAACCTATAGAATTTGCAGCAACTTAAAGCCGTTTGCGTTAAAGTTGACTATCTTGCTGCCACTCTGCTTGATTGCGGGTATCCTTGGCCTCTTGTCGCCGCTGCTGCTTGTCGCCGCTTCTGTGTTCGCAATCAAACAGGCCTCCCCGGTCGTCGCCATGTTTAAGCC
>NZ_JBFUCB010001177.1:0-625 GCF_056405435.1 Rhizobacter sp. P1_G5
ATACAAGGTCAAGCAGGGCGACACGCTGTCGCGCATTGCCGGTGCAACCAAGCGTCCGGGCGTCTCGCTCGACCAGATGCTGGCGTCGCTGTACCAGGGCAACCCGGACGCGTTCCTGAACAACAACATGAACCGGCTGAAGGCCGGTGCCGTGCTGGCCGTGCCGTCGGCCGAGACCGCGAAGGCGATCACGCCGGCCGATGCGCGCCAGCTGATCCAGGCGCAGAGCGCCGACTTCGGCGCCTACCGCCAGCGCCTCGCCAGCGGCGTGGCACCGTCGAAGGTCGAAGGTGCATCGCGCCAGACCAGCGGCACCGTGCAGGCCGAGGTCGACGACCGCAAGAAGGCCGCCGCCCCGACGCCGGACAAGCTGACGCTGAGCAAGGGCAGTGCGTCCACGGAGGCGAAGGTCGCGAAGGAGCGCGAGGCGAAGGAGAACTCGTCGCGCGTCGCCGAACTGTCGAAGAACGTCGAAGAGCTGAAGAAGCTCGGCCAGGCCTCGGCCGGTGCCAAGGCCGGGTCGCCCGCGCAGGCTCCCGCGCCGGCCGCAGTGAACGTGCCGGTGAAGCCGCCGGTGGCGACGCCGCCGGCCCCGCCTGCACCGGTTCCGCCGCCGCCCCCGCCC
>NZ_JBFUCB010001178.1:0-624 GCF_056405435.1 Rhizobacter sp. P1_G5
CGCCGGTTGCGGGCCGGCCCAATCCAACGAAGGCGGCAACGGCATGATCTTCGGCCTGTTCAAGAGCAAGCTGACGTCGACCGTCAGCCCGCAGCTGGGCGCATCGCTGGTGCGCGAATCAGCCTGGCCCGCCTCGCTGCCGGCGGCCCCGGCGGCGGCGTACCCGCAGGTGCGCAACGTCAGCATCGACGGCGGACTGCCGCCGGCCGGCACGCTCGCGGCCGCGCGCGCGGAGCACCCGGCGGCCGAGGCCTTCGTGATCGACGGCCTGGCCGTCGTCAACACCTACGAGCCCGAGCGCCGCACCCAGCTGTGGCAGCTCGATGCCCGCGATGCGCGCCGCTTCGACAAGCAGCGCGGCGCCGCGTTCGATCCGGCGCAGGCCAAGTGGCTGATGTACAGCGCCGAGACGGTGCTCGCGCTGCCGGGCCGGCAGGTGCTGATCCAGCTGAAGTACCACCGCCCGCAGGCCACCGACGGCCTGTTCATCTACGACGCCGAGGCCGACCGCGTGCGCAGCTTCGGCAACGTCGAGCCCGACTGGTCGCGCGGCCTGCCCTTCCGGTTCATCGACAGCCTGCAACTGCGCCCCGACGCGCTGCTGGTGCGCTACCAGACCGAGAA
>NZ_JBFUCB010001179.1:0-624 GCF_056405435.1 Rhizobacter sp. P1_G5
CCGCAGCACGTCCAGCGCCAGCTCCTGGTTGATCGGGTTGTCCTCCACCAGCAGGATGCGCGCGCCGCTCAGGCCGGCCCGGTGCCGGGCCAGGTCTTCTTCGCGCTGCACCAGGCGCGTGGGATGGTGCACCGCCAGGCCGAGTGCCTTGCTGCAGGCATCCAGCAGCGTCGACGGCGTGACCGGCTTGGTGAGCAGCGCACTGACCGCGAGCGCCTGCTCGACCAGCCGCTGCTGCGCGTCGGCACGGCTGAAGGCCGTCAGCATCAGCACCATCGGCAGCGGGTGGCGCCGCCCGGCAGACCGTGACAGCAGGCGGGCGCACTCCATGCCGTCCATGCCGGGCATCTTCCAGTCGAGCAGCAACAGGTCGTAGGGCTCGTCGCCCGCGTCGGCCAGCTCCAGCCGGCGCAGCGCGTCCCGGCCGTCGCTGGCGGTATCGGCCGTCAATCCGAGCGCGCTGACCATCGCGGCGACCACGTCGCGCGCACTGGCGTTGTCGTCCACCACCAGGGCACGGCTGCCGCGCAGGCCGTCCCGGCGCAGCGCCGGCGGCTGGGCGGCCGCGCCCTTCTGCAGGTCGTAGTGCACGCTGAAGTGGAAGCGGCTGCCACGGCCCGGTTC
>NZ_JBFUCB010001180.1:0-620 GCF_056405435.1 Rhizobacter sp. P1_G5
CCGAGCAGGACCGCGCCGAGATCCGCGCCAGCTTCGGCCTCGACAAGCCGCTGTGGCAGCAGTACGGCATCTTCATGTCGCATGCGCTGCGGCTCGATTTCGGCAAGAGCTTCCTGACCGGGCAGTCGGCGATGGGCCTGATCCTGGAGCGCATGCCGGCCACGCTGGAGCTCGCGCTGGTGTCGATGGGCCTGTCGGTGCTGGTGGGCATTCCGCTCGGCATCTGGGCAGGCCTGCGGCCGCAGGCGCTGAGTGCGCGCGGCATCATGGCCGGCTCGGTGCTCGGCTTCTCRCTGCCCAATTTCTGGGTCGGGCTGATGCTGATTATGGTGTTCGCGGTGCAGCTCGGCTGGCTGCCGGCGAGCGGGCGCGGCGCCACGGTGCACCTCGGGCCGCTCGATCTCAGCGTGCTGACGCTCGACGGCTGGTCGCGCCTGCTGCTGCCGGCCGTGACGATCGCGCTCGCGAAGAGCGCGCTGATCATCCGCGTGACGCGCGCCGCCACGCGCGAGGCGCTGCCGATGGACTACATCAAGTTCGCGCGCGCCAAGGGCGTCGGCTGGAGCCGCATCCTGCGGGTGCACCTGCTGAAGAACATCATGGTGCCGATCGTCACGGTG
>NZ_JBFUCB010001181.1:0-619 GCF_056405435.1 Rhizobacter sp. P1_G5
ACCGGCACCAGCACGTACCAGAAGTACAGGATCATGCGGCGCAGCGGCGGCGCGTTGTCGCGCCAGTAGCCGCTGCCGGCCGCCACCGAGATCAGGCCGTCGACCTGCGCGTGGTTGCGCAGCAGGCCGGGCAGCTGCGCGCCCAGGCTGTGGCCGACGAGGTACAGCGGCAGGCCCGGCGCGGCCTCGCGCAGCGCATCGATCGCGCTGTCGTAGTCGCGCGCCCAGCTGAACAGGTCGGCCTTCAGGCCGCGCAGCGACGGCGTCGCGCGCGACTCGCCCATGCCGCGGTAGTCGAAGGTCGCGACCGCGTAGCCCTGCCCGGCCAGCCATTGCGCGAACGGCTGGTAGTAGTCCTGGCGAACGCCCATCGCACCGCCGATCAGCACCGCGGCTTTCGCGGCGCCGACCGACGGGTACAGGCGCAGCGACAGCCGGCTGCCGTCGTCGGTCTCGAGTTGCCTCGTCTCCATGCTCACCTCCACCCACGATTCGTTCGCCCTGAGCAGGGGCCGAGCCTGTCGAGGACCCGTCCGTCGAAGGGTTGGTGCCAGTGGCACGCGGCCTTCGACGAGCTCAGTCCGACCCTTCGACAGGCTCAGGGCGAACGGGGTTACTT
>NZ_JBFUCB010001182.1:0-618 GCF_056405435.1 Rhizobacter sp. P1_G5
GAGCACGGTGCCGTCGATGTCGCCCAGGCCGCGCAGGCGCTCGGCATCGGATTCCTTGCGCGGCTTCTCGAGGTCGCCGCCGATGCCCAGGCCGACGCGCCAGTGCGGGTCGGTGATGATGAACGCGCCGATGCCGGCCGGCACGCCGGCGCCGGGCACGCCGCCGATGAAGTAGCGGCCCCGGTTGGCGGCCAGCACCGGGAAGGCGCGCACCTTGTGCTCGGCGCTGCCGGGGTACCTGGGGATGCTGCCGACGCCGAGGCCGGCGGTGAACTGCCAGCTGTCGTCGGCCGGCGCGGCCGGTTCCTCCGCCAGGGCGAGCGAGGCGCTCAGCAGCGCCAGCGCGCCGGTCAGCAGGGTCGGGATCATCGGATGGAAGAGGCGATGGCGCAGGGTCATGCAGGTCTTTCGGAAGGCGTTGGAATCGGTGAACATGGGAAGTCTCGCTCGGTTGGGATGGAAAGCAGTGTCGGAACCCCGCCTGAAGCGAACCTGAACCCTTCATGAAGGTTCGATGAAGGCGCCCGCCGCGACCCCGGCGCGGCTTCACCCTACCTTCAGGTTCGGCGTCTCCAATCGGTGTCCATGAGCCATGCCATGAAGATCCTGCTGATCGAA
>NZ_JBFUCB010001183.1:0-617 GCF_056405435.1 Rhizobacter sp. P1_G5
GTTTTCGGGTCGATGAAGGTGAGCGAGTCCGACAGCGCGTTGGCAACAATCACCGACTTTTCATCGGGCGTGAGGTACAGGTGATGCGGCTGCTTGCCGGTGGCAATGCGTCTGGTTTCCGTCCAGGTGGCCGGGTTGATCACGCTGACACTGTCTTCGAGCGAGTTCAGCACAAAAACAGGCGTTGTGATTCCCGAAAGTGCGGCACCAGCGGCGGCCGTCTGGGCAAAGGCGGTGGAGCATGCCAAACCGGCAAGGGCAAGCAGCCAGGCGGCGGCAAAACGGACGAAAACATTCACAAAAACGGTCTTTCTACGTGCAACCGGCTTGTGTACCGGGCGTCAGCCATGGCAAATGCCTGAAGGTGCCCAAAAGTCCTCTGCGGCCCCTTTTTCCAACGCCAGATTCGCCCAATCGTTTACATCCTTTACGATGCAGCGATGAATTTGATGGAGATCAACGGCGCGCGCCTGGAGGTCAGGCACATCGCCGGGCGCGCCGACCTCGCTCCGGTGGTTTTCCTGCATGAAGGCCTGGGCTCGGTCAGCCTCTGGACGCAACGCGGCCTGGACTGGCCCCAGGCGGTATGCACGGCAACCGGACGGGCGGGTATGGTG
>NZ_JBFUCB010001184.1:0-615 GCF_056405435.1 Rhizobacter sp. P1_G5
ACAACAACCTGTACCAGGGCAGCACGGCCAACGCGGCCTACCCGTACGGCTACAGCATCGRCGTGGCCTACCTGGCGAAGATCATCTCGGAGAACAACGTGTTCGAGATCCAGGGCGCCAACAGCTGCGCGAGCGTGATGAAGAACCCGGGTTCGTCGAGCAAGACCGGCGCGATCACCGAAGCCGGCTCGCTGCTGAACGGCGCGGCGCTGAACATGTCGCAGTGCAGCTTCTCGAACGACGTGGGCTGGACGGTGCCGTACAGCCGCAGCGCGCTGCTGCCGGCGGCGTCGGTGAAGGCCGCGGTGCAGGCGCAAGCCGGCGTCGGCAAGCTGACGGTCAAGCCATGAGAGCCGGCGCGGGCCTGGGCCCGTTGTTCATCGCGGTGTCGGCCGCGCTGCTGGGCGGTTGCGGCGGCGGGTCGCAGGACACCACCTGGGCCGGCGGCAACACCGACGGCTCGGCACTCGGGCCCGTGACGGGCACGCCGGCGCCTGCGCCGGCGCCCGCCCCCACACCCTCGCCCGCGCCATCCCCTGCGCCATCGCCTTCACCGGCCCCGGCGCCCGCGCCTTCTCCGTCGCCGGCGCCTGCACCTGCGCCGGCACCTTCTCC
>NZ_JBFUCB010001185.1:0-614 GCF_056405435.1 Rhizobacter sp. P1_G5
CCCTGCCTACCCGCGCCTTTGCTCACGCCAAGCCCCTCAACGCAGCCGCACCATCCGGCGACGCCTCGCAATCCGCGATGTACTGCCGGATGATCTCGGTGAAGCTGCCGTCCGGCTTCAGCCCGAGCCGCGCCGCGCGTGCCGACTCGGCGCCCTTCGCCCAACCGGCCACGATGCCGGCGATGCGCTCGTCGCTGATGAAGCGCACGCGCTCTCGCACCGCGCGGCCGGCCACTTCTTCCAGCGCATCCAGCATCTGCCCGACACAGATGTTCAGTGCCGGCAGGTTCATCGCGAGCCGGCCCTGGAAGGCCTCGCGGCTCGCCTCGTACACCGCGATCAGCCCCTCCACCGTGCGCGCCGGCGAGGCCACCGCATGGCAGGTGTTCGCCGACACCGGGCACACCGCCTCCTCGCCGGCCAGCGGCTCGCGGATGATCCCGGAGAAGAACGACGAGGCCGCGCCGTTCGGCCGCCCCGGCCGCACCGTCACCGTCATCAGCCGCGCCGCGCGGCCGTCGATGAAACCCTTGCGCGTGTAGTCGGCGAGCAGGTACTCGCACATCAGCTTGTGCGTGCCGTACGAGGTCTGCGGCGCCGGCAGCGTGTCGTCG
>NZ_JBFUCB010001186.1:0-606 GCF_056405435.1 Rhizobacter sp. P1_G5
GACCTGGCCGGCCACGCCCAGGAGCGCCGGCGCGACGAGCAGACGCTCGGGCTGATCGACAGGACGCTCACGCTGCTGCTCGACATCGAGACCGGCCAGCGCGGCTACCTGCTCAGCGGCAGCACCGAAAGCCTGGAGCCGTACGAGCGCGGCAAGGCGAAGTTCCCCGACACCTATGCCGACCTGATGCAGCACCTGGCCACGCCGTCGGGGCCGCACGGCGACTTCGCCRCCGTCCGCCAGCGCATCGACGACCTGGTGCAACGCCGCATCGCGCTCGCCGATGCCCATGTGCTGAAGCGCCGCAGCGGCGACGTGGAACCCGCCGGCGCCGGCACCGACCTGGACGGCAAGCTCGCGATGGATGCGATCCGCGCCGAGCTCGATGCGCTCGCCGCCGTGCAGCGCGAGCACCTGGTCCGCCGCGACGCCGACGCCGCGCGGCTGCAGGCGCGCACCGCGGCGCTGATCGTCGCGCTGGCGGCCGGCGGCTGCGCGCTGATCATCGGCGCGCTGTGGCTGCTGGCCGACGAGCAGCGCCGCCGCGACCGCGCCGAGGATTCGCTGCGGCGCTTCAGCCACATGCTCGAGAGCATGGTCGACGAC
>NZ_JBFUCB010001187.1:0-600 GCF_056405435.1 Rhizobacter sp. P1_G5
GGCCTGGCCTTGCTGGCCTCGCTGTCGCGGCGTTTGTCATTGCGTTTGCGGCAGGTCAGCGCCCGGCTGAGTGCCTTGTTGTCCAGCACCTGACGGGCCAGAGGAAGCATCATGGAAAGAGACCAGGCATCGAAATTCGTCAACGACCTGCTGCGCCTGATGGTGTCGCGCAACGGGTCCGACTTGTTCCTCACCGCGGACTTCCCACCGGCCATCAAGGTCGACGGCAAGGTCACCAAGGTGTCGCCGCAGCCGCTGACCGGCCAGCACACGCTGGCACTGACGCGCTCGGTGATGAACGACAAGCAGGCCGCCGAGTTCGAGCGCACCAAGGAGTGCAACTTCGCGATCTCGCCGCAGGGCATCGGCCGCTTCCGCGTGAATGCCTTCGTGCAGCAGGGCCATGTCGGGCTGGTGATGCGGACGATTCCGCAGACGCTGCCAACCATCGACAGCCTGAACCTGCCGCAGGTGCTGAAGGACGTGACGATGACCAAGCGCGGTCTCGTGATCTTCGTCGGCGCCACCGGCTCGGGCAAGAGCACCTCGCTCGCGGCGATGGTCGATTTTCGCAACGAGAACTCGTACGGCCACATCATC
>NZ_JBFUCB010001188.1:0-599 GCF_056405435.1 Rhizobacter sp. P1_G5
CCTCGCCCTCGGCCGTGTCGCAATGGCAGCGGCAGTCGCTGCCGCTGCTGAGCGCGCTCGGTACCTCGCTCGCGATCGGGCTGGTCTTCGCGACCGTGCTGCTGCATGCCAGCCTCTCCCAGATCGAGGACCTGGCCCGCGTGGCACGGGACATCCACCAGGGCTTGCCGCCCCGGCGCGTCACGCGGCGCAGCCAGGACGAGCTGGGTGACCTCGTCGAGCAGTTCAACGCGATGCTCGGGCAGCTCCAGCTCAACCAGACGAACCTCGAGATCACCGTGCGCGAGCGCACGGCCGAATTGCGTTCCGCCAAGGAATCGGCCGAAGTCGCCAACCGGGCCAAGAGCAGCTTTCTCGCCAACATGAGCCATGAGCTGCGCACGCCGCTGAACGCGATCATGAGCTACGCACAGCTGTTCCAGATCGACATCCGGCTGGACAAGGAGCAACTGCAGGGCGTGCGGACCATCCAGCAGAGCGCGGAGCACCTGCTGCTGCTCATCAACGACCTGCTCGACCTCTCGCGCATCGAAGCCGGCCGGCTCGAACTCTTCCCCGAGCCGGTGATGCTGAAGACCTTCCTCGGCGCCATCACCGAC
>NZ_JBFUCB010001189.1:0-596 GCF_056405435.1 Rhizobacter sp. P1_G5
CCCCCAGCCCATTCCCTCACCCGCCGCGAAGCACCAGCCGCTCTTGTTGGGGGAAAAGACTGGTCAGACCGTTGAGCATGCGAGCGCCCGCGCGCTCGTCCGTCTGTTCAGACTTGCCCCCAAACACGACGCGCGCCTGCCATTTGCACGAGGTCGCCCGCTTCCATTCCGACTCAGGCCCGCAAGCCGGACGAGCCGAAAGCATGAGCAGGAGCACGGACGCCACCAACAGCACCAGCACGCTGAGCACGGCCTTGCCAACACCCGCAATGGCCGAGCGCCAGAGGAGAACCAGGATGACGGCGAACACTGCCGTGCAGGTCACTGCCGCAAGAACTCGCCAAGATTCACCCATCTGTGTTTCCGCGCGGTTTGCGAAGTACAGGTCGAAGTAGCACAGCGGTTGTTGCAAAGGCGCGGATGGGGAGGCTGTGGAGCGCCAATTAGGACGGGGCGCCGGAGCTGGCTGGTTTCATGGCCCGCGTGCGCCAGCACGCTTCGTGAACTGACTGTCGCACACTGTTTGACCACAGTGAGCGAAGCGAACGGAGGGAGTTTGGGCGACGGGCCATGAAACCAGTCAGCGGAGGGAAGTC
>NZ_JBFUCB010001190.1:0-593 GCF_056405435.1 Rhizobacter sp. P1_G5
GACCTGATGTCGCTCGCGCTGTGATGAGCTCCTTGAACGACCTGGCCCTCGGCCTGCACGGCTACGACGCCGACGACCTGCCGGTGGACGTGGCGCGCGCCTTCATCGCGCGCATGCTGCCGCGTGTGCAGGCGGTGGAGCACCTGTCGCTGCGCGCGAGCCTCGGCCGCGTGCTGGCACAGGACATCCCGTCGACGATCGACGTGCCGCCGCGGGACAACGCCGCGATGGACGGCTATGCGTTGCGCGGCAGCGAGCTGCGCACCGGCGAGGCCACCGTGCTGACGGTGGCCGCCACCGAGCTCGCGGGCCAGGTGGTCGGCCACGCGATCGGCGCGGGCCAGTGCGTGCGCATCATGACCGGCGCGGTGATGCCGCCCGGTCTCGACACCGTCGTGCCGCAGGAGTTCGTGCGGGTCGACGGCGATCGGATCACCGTGCCGGCTGGTGCCGTCAAAACAGGCGCGAACCGGCGGCTGGCCGGCGAAGACCTGGCGCGCGGCAGCATCGCGCTGCACGCCGGCCGCGCGTTGCGGCCGGCCGATCTCGGCCTCGTCGCCTCGCTCGGCCGCGGCGAGCTGCCGGTGTGGCGC
>NZ_JBFUCB010001191.1:0-590 GCF_056405435.1 Rhizobacter sp. P1_G5
GGCGCACCTTTCTCGACGAGGCCGCGCTGCGCGCCGACCTGGCCGGCGGGCTGGTGATCGATGCCAGCACCCGGTTGAAGTATTCGAACCACGGCTATGGGCTGCTGGGCCTCGCGATCGAAGCCGTCACCGGCGAACCTTATGTCGACTGGATGCGGCGCGAGGTCATCGCACCGGCCGGCCTTGCAGCCACCTCGCCCGATGCACCGATCGACGATGCCCTGCCCTTCGCCAACGGCCACAGCGCGAAGTGGCCGCTGGGCCGCCGCGTGGTGATCACCGGCGACAACCCGACGAACGCACTGGCCTCGGCCACCGGCTTCGTCAGCACCGCGGGCGACCTGGCGCGCTTCTTCGGCAGCCTGTCGCCGCAGGCGAAGCGCGGCGTGATCGGCAAGGCGAGCCGCCGCCTGATGTGGCACCGGCAGTGGCCCGACCCGTATTCCAGCCTCAACCGCAGCTACGGCCTGGGCACGATGTGCGGTTCGGTGGCGGACTGGGAATGGTTCGGCCACACCGGCGGCTTCCAGGGCACGCTGACGCGCACCGCCTGCGTGCCGGCGCAGGGCCTCACGGTCACGGTGCTGACC
>NZ_JBFUCB010001192.1:0-586 GCF_056405435.1 Rhizobacter sp. P1_G5
CACCACCGAGCGCGGCGTGGCCTGCACGGTGCAGGTGGCCGATTGCCTGCCGGTGCTGCTGGCAACGACCGGCGCCGTGGCCACGCCGGCCGTCGGTGCGGCCCATGCCGGCTGGCGCGGCCTGGCCGGTGGCGTGCTCGACAACACCGTGGCGGCGCTGTGCGCGGCGGCGGGCTGCGAGCCGGGCGCGCTGGTGGCGTGGCTCGGCCCGTGCATCGGGCCGGAGCGCTTCGAAGTGGGCCCGGACGTGCTGCAGGCCTTCGGCGACGACCCTCAACGCGCCGACCCGGCGCTGTTCCGCGGCCATGCGCCGGGCAAGTGGATGGCCAACCTGCCTGAACTCGCGCGCCGGCGCCTCGCGGGCCTGGGCGTGACGCAGATCAAGGGCGGCGCCTGGTGCACCGTCGACGATGCATCACGGTTCTTTTCGTTCCGGCGCGATCGCATCACCGGGCGGATGGCCGCTGCCGTCTGGCTGCGCTGATGTCGCCATCTCGGCGGCTTCGGCCTGCCGTTGCGCGCGCCGCCGCGACGGCGTGCCCAGCAGGTACAGCACGATCGACAGCGGCAGCACGCCGTACAGCAG
>NZ_JBFUCB010001193.1:0-583 GCF_056405435.1 Rhizobacter sp. P1_G5
GAACACCGTCGAGCCCACGTCGACGCTGAACTGGTCGCGGTGCGCGCCGAAGCTGTGGACCACCTGCAGCCGCGCGTTGAAGCCGCCACCGGCGGAGGGGCGCGGCGTGAAGTCGAGGTCGTGGCCGCGGTAGGTTTCGTGGAAGGCTTCAGGCATCGGCGGCCCCGCCTTCCCGCGCCGACAACTCCTTCGCGACCCGCCGCTCCGACAGCATCTTCGTGCCGCCGAGCCAGAACTCGTGGGCCGCGCCGCGCGCGTCGTGCTGCAGGCGCACCGTCTCGCCATGGTTGCCGAAGGCACCGGCCAGCGTGATGCGGCCGCGGTTGCGGCTGTCGGGCACGAACTCGGTGGCGTCGAGCATCGGATTGGCGAGGGCCGGGTTCGCGACCAGCACCTTGCCGTCCATCGGCAGCAGGTCGCTCGCCCCCCACAGCGTCCACCAGCGACCCGACCAGGCGGCTGCGCGCTTCGACGGCGCACCGTGCACCGCATGCGCACGCAGCACCTGCAGCGCGCCATCGACCCACAGGTTCGACATGCCGTCGGCCGCGTTGGTCAGCACCGTGACCGTGAGGCCCTGCGC
>NZ_JBFUCB010001194.1:0-581 GCF_056405435.1 Rhizobacter sp. P1_G5
CGCGTACAAGGCGGTGCAGCGCGAGGTGCGCACGGTGCAGGCGCACACCGGCGCGGCAGAGCTGGGCCCGTACCGGCACTACATGCAGAAGGAGATCTTCGAGCAGCCGCGCGCGATCGCCGACACGCTCGATGCGGTGGAGAGCGTCACGCCCGAACTGTTCGGCGATGGAGCCTACAAGATCTTCAAGGACGTGGACCAGGTGCTGATCCTCGCCTGCGGCACCAGCTACTACAGCGGCTCGACCGCGAAGTACTGGCTGGAGAGCATCGCGAAGATCCCGACCAGCGTCGAGATCGCGAGCGAGTACCGCTACCGCGACAGCGTGCCGAACCCGCGCACGCTGGTGGTGACGATCACGCAGAGCGGCGAGACCGCCGACACGCTGGCCGCGCTGAAGCACGCGCGCAGCCTGGGCATGAAGCACACGCTGACGGTGTGCAACGTGGCGACCAGCGCGATGGTGCGCGAATGCGAGCTGGCCTACATCACGCGCGCCGGCGCCGAGATCGGCGTGGCATCGACGAAGGCGTTCAGCACGCAGCTGGTCGGGCTGTTCCTGCTGACGCTGGCACTGGCGC
>NZ_JBFUCB010001195.1:0-581 GCF_056405435.1 Rhizobacter sp. P1_G5
GTGTGGAGCGTGCCGGCCGCACCGGGGTGGGCGGCAGTCGCCGGGCTGCTGGCCGCGGTGCTGCTCGTGCTGCCGCTGCCGTGGCGGCTGCGCCTGCTGGCCGTGCCGCTGGCGCTGCCGCTGCTGCTGCCGCCGCGCGATCTGCCGGCCGCCGGCCGCTTCGAGCTGCTGGCGCTCGATGTGGGGCAGGGCACCTCGGTGCTGGTGCGCACGCAGCAGCACCTGCTGGTCTACGACGCCGGCCCGCAGTACTCGCGCGAGTCGGACGCCGGCCAGCGCGTGCTGCTGCCGCTGCTGCGCTCGCGCGGCGAAGACCGCATCGACCGCCTGGTGCTGAGCCACCGCGATGCCGACCACACCGGCGGCGCCGCGGCCGTGATCGCCGGCCTGCCGGTCGCCGAACTCGACAGCTCGCTGGAAGACGGCCACCCGCTGCGCGATGCCGGCGTGCCTGCCACCCGTTGCGTCGCTGGCCAGTCCTGGGACTGGGACGGCGTGCATTTCCAGATGCTGCACCCGTTCGCCGACGACTACGGCCGCGTCCGCAAGCCCAACGCCGTCTCGTGCGTGCTGCGCGTCAG
>NZ_JBFUCB010001196.1:0-579 GCF_056405435.1 Rhizobacter sp. P1_G5
CGACAGGAGATCCACACGATGAAGACCTTCCATGCTGCCAGGCTGATGGCCGCGGCGATCACCCTCTCTCTTGCCTCGCATGCTGCAAGCGCGGCGCCTGCGGCCGCCAGGGTTGCTGCCACCAACGCAGCATCAACCGGCGCCGTCCAATACCGCACCATCGCGGTCGATGGCGTCAACGTCTTCTACCGCGAGGCGGGCCCGAAGGACGCGCCGGTGCTGCTGTTGCTGCACGGGATCGTTCCCGCCGTCGGGCTGCTGGACGTGCCGCTCGCGGCGCCGTCGCTGCACCCGCCTGCGCAATGGCATGGCGTGCTGGCGCTCTGCTGGGCGGCCGGGCTGTTCCTGTCGGTGCTGCTCATCGCCATCGTCGTCTCGCGGCTGATGTTCGAGGCGCCGATGCCGCCGACGATGAAGCCCACGCTGCTGATCCTGCTCGCGTCGGCCGTCGTCGGCATGTCGAGCTACGTCGCGATCTCGGGCGGCCGCCTCGACCTGTTCGCGCAAGGCCTGTTCGGCATCGGGCTCTTCATGCTCGCCGTGCTGGTCGGCCGGCTCCGCAGCGCGTTGCGTGCGCCG
>NZ_JBFUCB010001197.1:0-578 GCF_056405435.1 Rhizobacter sp. P1_G5
ATGCGTGTTGCCGCGGTCGGCGCCGAGCAGGCTGCAGTCGGGCACGTAGTGGTAGCCGCCGGGGATCGCGAGCGCCGCGTCCAGCGCGAACAGCACCGGCAGCCGGCTCGGGCGCTGCGGATCGATGCCCTCCTCCTTGCAGCTCCAGAGCCACGCGCGCCGCAACCCCGCCTTGCGGTCGCCGTCCGCGCTGCCCGGCCCGAGCGCCTGCGCCGGCGTGTGGTGCAGCATGCGGCCGAAGGCGCGCCGGCAGAACGCGTCGTAGCTTCGGGTGTGCAGGATGAACTCGTGCCACAGCGCATCGACCACGCGCGACGGCATCGCGACGAAGCCGCCGCGCGAGCGCGCACAGGCGACGAAGAACTGGCGCAGCCCGCGCTCCACCTCGCCCAGCGCCTTGTCGTCCAGCGCCGGGTAGAGGCGGCGCAGCTTGCCGCGCAGGAAGGCCGGAAAGGCCTCTGCGCGGATCACGCGCAGGCCCGAGCGCTCGCGCCAGGCCACCCAGGCCCGCCTCGCCAGCCACACGCCCAGCGTGCCGGCCACGAGCACGAACAACAGGCGGGTCACGGATGTCGATG
>NZ_JBFUCB010001198.1:0-576 GCF_056405435.1 Rhizobacter sp. P1_G5
CTCACGTCCAGCGTGCACCAGGGCGCATAGGCGGCCTTCAGCTCGTCGGCCTGGCGCTCGAGGATGCCGGCCAGCACCAGGTCGCCGCCCGCGGCCACGTGGCCGCACAGCAGCGGGGCCAGCAGCTTCAGCGGCGACGCGAGGATGTTCGCGAGCACCAACGGGTACTCGCCCTGGGCCGCGTCAGGCAGGCCGGCGTCGAGCGTGACGCCGTTGGCGTCGGCATTGGCGCGCGTCGATTCGACGGCGGCCGGGTCGATGTCGACCGCAGCGATGCCGCGCCCACCATGCAGCGCCGCGCCGATCGCGAGGATGCCCGAGCCGCAGCCGTAGTCGAGCACGCGCTGCCAGCCGGCCGCGCGCGCAGGGGCCTGGGTCGCGATCCAGCGCAGGCACATCCGCGTCGTCGGGTGCGTGCCGGTGCCGAACGCGAGACCCGGGTCGAGCCGGATCACGGTGCGGGCCTGTGCCGGCGGCTCGTGCCAGGTCGGAACGATCCAGAACGTGTCGGTGACCGGCACCGGCGCGAACTGCGATTGCGTCAGCCGCACCCAATCCTGCTCTTCGACCTTCTGC
>NZ_JBFUCB010001199.1:0-576 GCF_056405435.1 Rhizobacter sp. P1_G5
GAACTACTTCGGCACGCAACCGCGCAACGCGTTCAAGGCCCGGGTGACGTACCAGATCGACGACCGCCGTTCGTTCGAAGCCGGGCTGAGGGCGCGCCCCACGCTGGCCGCCAGCCAGGTGCCCTCGCCCGGGCGCGGCGTGATCGACCTGGCGTACCGCCACCGGCTCTCGAAAGGCGTCGAGTTCGGCACCGCGTTGAAGCAGGCCAACCACGACACCGTGGACGGGTTCAGGCGCCCGAGCATTCCGTTCTCGTACCTCGAACGGCGCACRCTCGCGATGTGGATGTCCTGGGGCGTCTGAGGCGCTTCGCGGCCGTTGTCGCGGGGTTGATCCGGATCAAGTCGCCGCCGCGCCGAAGGCAGGAAACTGCCGCCGGTGAGCCTTGCATCCACCTCTCCTGCGGCGACTCCGTCCACGCAACGCGCCGGCCTGCAGCTCGCCGGCCTGCAATGCGGCGCCTGCGCCGGGCTGATCGAGCAGGCGGTGCGCGCGGTCGACGGCGCTGCCGCGTGCTGCGTGAATGCCGCGACGCACGCCGCGAGCGTCGCGTGGGATCCGGCGCGCACCACGCT
>NZ_JBFUCB010001200.1:0-576 GCF_056405435.1 Rhizobacter sp. P1_G5
CTGCTGTCCTTGGCGCCGGCGGCACGCTTGACCAGCGATTCGACCAGGTCGCCGACCACGCTCATCGCGCAGAGGAACACCAGCGACAGCACCAGGCCGAAGACACCGAAGCGCTGCAGCAGCAGCGTGTAGAGGCTGGCCGAATCGGGCTGGATCGACCGGTCGAGCGCGATCCAGGCACCGGCCAGCACCAGCACGCCCAGCATGCCGCTCCAGACGCCTTCCCAGCTCTTGCCGGGGCTGATGGACAGGGCAAGCTTGCGGCGGCCGAAGGCCTTGCCGCCGAAGTAGGCGGCGATGTCGGCCGCCCACACCAGGCACAGCACCGACAGCAGGAAGTTGACGCCGATGGTCTTCGCACCGGCGAGCGCCAGCCAGGCCGTCCACAGCGCGGCCAGCCCGAGCACCCAGCGGGCAACCGTGGGCAGTTGCGGCCAGGCCCCCGGCCCGACCCGCAGCGCGAGCGCGCCGCCCAGCACCCACACCGCGAACGCCAGCCACCACGCGGGGCTGGCACCGGGGTGCACCCAGCCAGCCGCCATCGCGGCGGCACAGGCCGCGGCCAGCGTGACGCCC
>NZ_JBFUCB010001201.1:0-574 GCF_056405435.1 Rhizobacter sp. P1_G5
CTACCGCAACGAGGCCGCGACGGCCGAGGTGCTGTCCGCTGACGGCTGGTACCGCACCGGCGACGCCGGCTTCCTCGACGCGCAGGGCCACTTGAAGATCATCGACCGCGCGAAGGACGTCGGCCGGCTGGTCGGCGGGGCGAACGACGGCGCGATGTTCGCGCCCAAGTACGTCGAGAACAAGCTGAAGTTCTTTCCGCACATCAAGGAGGCGGTGGCCTTCGGCGACCGGCGCGAGAAGGTCTGCGCCTTCATCAACATCGACATGGAGGCGGTGGGCAACTGGGCCGAGCGCCGCAACCTGCCGTACGCCGGCTACACCGACCTGGCGCAGAAGCCCGAGGTGTACGAGCTGGTGCGCGACTGCGTGGAGCGGGTCAACGCCGACCTCGCGGCCGACGACAAGCTCGCCGGCAGCCAGATCACGCGCTTCCTGGTGCTGCACAAGGAGCTCGACGCCGACGACGGCGAACTCACCCGCACGCGCAAGGTGCGGCGCGGCTTCATCGGCGAGCGCTACCAGGTGCTGGTCGATGCGCTGTACGGCGGCCGCAGCTCGCAGTACGTCGAGACC
>NZ_JBFUCB010001202.1:0-574 GCF_056405435.1 Rhizobacter sp. P1_G5
TCTGGTGATGTCCAGCATGAATCCCCCTGATCTCTGTTGCGCTTGACGCGTCGCAGTCTTCAGAGGGGATGTGCAGAAAATATGGAGATCACCCTTTCGGCAGTGCGCCGGGCTCATGCAGCCCTGCGTGTTCCAATCGGGGATTCCGATTGGATCCGCCATGGCCACGCTGAAACTGAAGAAAGACGCGGGCTCGTCCRCCCCCGACAAACCGGCCCGTGCGCCCTTGCGCAGCACCGGCATGAAGAAGCGTCCGACCTTGTCGCAGGCGCAGGCCGATCGCGCCGAGCGCGAGGCGCGCTACCAGGAGCAGTTGCGCCAGCGCTTCGGCGACCAGCCGCCGGCCGAGTTCACGCGCCGCGGCGAGCCGTCCCGCCCGGAGCCGACCGGCCGCAAACCGCGGCCGATCGGACCGTCGGGGCCGCGCCGTGACGAAGCGCCCGCCCCCTTCCAGGCCCAGGCCCGCCCGCCGCGCGAACGCCGCGAGCCGCTGCCGCCGGCGCGCCGCGCGGATCCGATGGCGCCGCCGCGCTCCGGCCCCAACACCGCGTTCGGCCGCCCGTCGGGCCCGTCC
>NZ_JBFUCB010001203.1:0-568 GCF_056405435.1 Rhizobacter sp. P1_G5
GCTGAGTGCCGTTCCCCAATCGATGGCCGCTGGATCGGGCCAGGTGATCTGCACAGCAGGTGCAGGYGCAGGCGCAGGTGCAGGTGCAGGTGCGGGTGCAGGTGCAGGTGCGGGTGCGGGCGCAGGTGCGGGTGCGGGCGCAGGTGCCGACCCGATCGGTGCCGGAGCGGTGCCCGAATCATTGCCGCCCCCGCAGGCAGACAGCACCATCGCGCACAGCAGCGCGCTCGTTGCAGTGGCGCGTCCCGGGCGTTGGATTGGCATGCTCATCGTGAAGATCCTGTTGCGTCAAAGTGCGGTGCGCCTACGTCATTCGACGTGTCGCCCCCTCGATTTCCGGCGCGATTGTGGGAGGCGCGATACCGGGGAAACTGACGAAACTTGCGGAGTCGATGAACGCTTCTAGGGGGGGCGTTGGCGCAGCGAGACGCAGTGCAACAGGATGAAATTTCACCGCACCCGATTTACATCGAATCGGGGGGCGCGCCTGCACACAGGCCGCACTGCGGCCCGTGTGCAGTTCGGTCAGGGGGTCACGTGAAACGTCGCATCGCTGCGGTCGGTCTGG
>NZ_JBFUCB010001204.1:0-561 GCF_056405435.1 Rhizobacter sp. P1_G5
GTGCTGGAGCACCTGGCGGCACGGCAGCAGCCGCTGGCGGTCGACGAGCAGCCGCGCTGCATCGCGATCGACGCGACCCGGCCGCTGCAGGCGGCGGCACTGGCCGCGCGCTGCCTCGCGCTGCCCCGCGCTCAGCGCGGCAGCCTGCAGGTGTTGATGCCGAACGGCAGGTAGGCCGGGCAGCGGCCGAACGCGCCGGTCAGCAGCGGCACGACCCCGATCCAGGCCCACGGGCCGAGCACCGAGAGCGCTGCCAGCGCGATGAGCGTGAGGCCGGCCCGCAGCCGCCGTGCGGGCGAGGATCTCCGAGGCGCGCGTCGGGCCTGCCGGCGGGTGGTGTCGGGACAGGGCGCAACCCTCGTCATGCAAAGCGACGGACCGCGATGTGCGAGGCGCATCGCGGCCTGCGTTGATCAAGCGCAAGGTGTGTGCCCGTGCAACGCCTAGATTGGATCGGTCACCCCGTTTCACACAGGAGAAAGCATGAAGACCGACGAGCAACTCAAGCAGGAAGTTTCGGCCGAGCTGGCGTGGGATCCCGCCACGCATGCCACCCAGATC
>NZ_JBFUCB010001205.1:0-561 GCF_056405435.1 Rhizobacter sp. P1_G5
CTCAGCAGCACCGCGGCCCCGGGGCGGAAGCCCGTCTCTTCGACCACCACGCGAAGGCTGCCGACCTGCACCGCGCCTTCGCCGTTGACGCGGCCTTCCAGCAGGTTGGCCTTGCCGACGAAGGTCGAGATGAAGCGGGTGCGCGGATGCTCGTAGACGCGCTGCGGCCGGTCGACCTGCGTCGCGCGGCCCTGCTCCATCACGACGACGCGGTCGCTGATGGACATCGCCTCGCCCTGGTCGTGCGTGACCATCACCGTGGTGGTGCCGACCTGGCGCTGGATGCGGCGCAGCTCGAACTGCATCTCCTCGCGCAGCTGCGCGTCGAGGTTGGACAGCGGCTCGTCGAGCAGCAGCACCGGCGGCTCGATCACCAGCGCGCGGGCGAGCGCGACGCGCTGGCGTTGCCCGCCGGAGAGCTCGCGCGGGTACTTGCCGGCATGCGCTTCCAGGTGCACCAGCGCCAGAGCCTCACGCACCCGCTCCAGCCGCTCGGCGCGCGGCATCCGGCGCATCTCGAGGCCGAAGGCCACGTTGGCGGTGACCGTCATGTGCGGGAAC
>NZ_JBFUCB010001206.1:0-559 GCF_056405435.1 Rhizobacter sp. P1_G5
ACCGAGAACCATGACATCAGAAATTTCAGCACATTACACGATCGGCTGTGGTCAATGCAAATGACATCGCGGACTATTCAGCTTCCCGGAGCGACTCTTCAGAAGCCATTTATATTCCCCGAATCGGACTATCGCGCTAAACTCTATCAGCTACTCAGTTCAGTAGCTTTTATGGGCCCCGCACACACCTTGCAGAGCAATTACGATGTTATCGTCGCATTTTTTCTGAAGGGATTGCAAGCCGGAACATTGACTTTCGAACCTCTCGAGATTATTTACAAGGAACGATCGAGTGAGATCTTGTCATCATTGCCCACAAGATTCTGGGAGCTGATTCAGACTTACACAGCACTGGATGTCACCGAACGAATAAAAAGAATTGATTTTCCTGCGGGGCTGTGTAAGTCTGAATCAGCTCCCAGAATCTTGTGGGCAATGATGACAAGATCTCACTCGATCGTTCCTTGTAAATAATCTCGAGAGGTTCGAAAGTCAATGTTCCGGCTTGCAATCCCTTCAGAAAAAATGCGACGATAACATCGTAATTGCTCTGCAAGGT
>NZ_JBFUCB010001207.1:0-550 GCF_056405435.1 Rhizobacter sp. P1_G5
CTCATGGAGATCTTCAGAGATTTGCAGATCGGTTTCCAGAATGAGCAGATTCCGATCAGCCCGGAGATGAGTGATTTTCAATCAGAATACCGGCTCACATCGACAAATCTTTGCCTCAAGCTGTTGAATATCTGCGAAAAGGACCCCAGGACAATCGATCTGAGCCGTCTTTCGGCGGCAGACTTCGAGATGTTGCCACGGCTCTTCTGGACCGCCTTGCAAAGCAAGGATCGCCGAAAAAATATCATACTGCCTCGATGCGTGGAGCGTCTTCCTCAGCCGATGCAGGATATTGGCTGGATAAGGAAGATCACTATTGAGCAGTTCAGAGGCAAGATGATCGATGTCGCTCAGCTGCAGGCCGCAAACACCAACCGCCGGAAGTTGCTGATTGCTTTCCCAAACGGCAAACTTCCCCGCGGATTGCAGATCAGGTATTTACCAAACTGTCAACTCGAATTCCGGATCGGCCGAGGGGAAATCTGCACCTTCGGAAATTCATATACGCCCGCCTCCAGGCGGCCCGCTCATCCTGTCTACCACCCGCAGC
>NZ_JBFUCB010001208.1:0-548 GCF_056405435.1 Rhizobacter sp. P1_G5
CCTGGAGAATTTCAATTTTCGGAGGTGGTCACGGTTCGTGACCACCTCCACCTTCTCCTCGGGGCTGAGGGCAAACAGGAAGTCGCGAGGAAATCGATTGGCATTCCGCTTGACAGCCCGGTTCAGCACCTTGGTCGACACACCCGTACAGCACGGCCAAGTCGGCATCAACAATCACCTTGTGGCCACGCACGACCGGGATGCGGCTCCCAATGGCCGGCTGACTCTCGCGTAATATCGCTCGCCATGTCCGACATGCTCGTCACCCTCTACAAGCTGCCACCGCTCGACGACGCGCTGGCCTCGGTGCAACGCCACGGCATCACCGTGCGGCGGGCGCTCGCGCCCGAGAAGCCGCGCATCCTGGCCTGGGCGGCCGAGCATTTCCCCGGCTGGGTGGCCGAGATCGATGTCGCGATCGGGCGCCTGCCTGTCGCCTGCTTCATCGCCGTGCGCGAGCAACAGATCGTCGGTTTCGCGTGCCACGACGCGACCTGCAAGAACTTCTTCGGGCCCGAGGGCGTGCTCGATGCGGTGCAAGGTCAGGG
>NZ_JBFUCB010001209.1:0-548 GCF_056405435.1 Rhizobacter sp. P1_G5
GATCAAGGTGGCGGGCGCGGCCTATTTGCTCTGGATGGCCTGGCAAGCCGTCAAGCCCGGGGGCCTGGCGCCTTTTGAAACGCGCGAGCTGCCGCACGACCCGCCGCGCACGCTCTTCCTCATGGGTTTTATGACCAACCTGCTCAACCCCAAGGTCGCCATGTTTTATCTCTCGTTCTTCCCGCAGTTTTTGCACCCAGAACGCGGCGACCTGCTGCTGCAAAGCCTGACGCTGGGCGCCGTGCAGATCAGCGTCAGCACGGGTGTGAACACRGTGCTGATCTGYTTCGCCGCGGCGATTGCCGGTTTCCTCAACCGCAATATCAGCTGGATGCGCGTGCAGCGCTACGTGATGGGCACGGTGCTGGGCCTTTTGGCGCTGCGCCTGCTGACTGAAAAGCGGGCGGCCGCATGAGCCGCCGGACCGCTCCCAAGGCGAATGCCGCAGCTCGCAGAGCGGAGACCACCCAATGAGCGCCGTACTCGACCACAAGCCGCAGCTGGGGAACAGCATGCTGCCTTCGCTGCAGGAGATTGAAGACGCGGCG
>NZ_JBFUCB010001210.1:0-542 GCF_056405435.1 Rhizobacter sp. P1_G5
CACGTAGGCGCCGCGCAGCTCGGGCGTGTGGTCGAAGTCGGCCGGGATCGCGGCGGCCGGTGCCGCGGGCGCACCACCACCGAACATCGCCAGCGGATCGGTGTTGGCCGACGTGCCGCCCGGCGGGGGGGCGGCGAGGAAGGCGGCCAGCGGGTCCCCGCCGCTGCTGGCGGCAGGCGCATTGCCGAGCCCGAACATCGCGTCGAGGCTGGACGACGGCGCCGCGGTCGGCGAACCCAGCAGGTCGCCGAGGCTGAAATCCACCGGCAGCGAGCCACCGGCCGGCGCGGGCGGCGGCGCGGAAGCGGAGCTGCCCATGAAGCCGGCCAGCGGATCGGCGGAGGCCGATCCCGACGCCGGCGACGGCAGGTCGGCGAACGGGTCGAAGTCGTCCGGCAGCCGGGCGGCGGTGGCGGGCGGCGCGACCGGGGGCGGCGGGGCGAACGCCCGCGCGGCCGGCGGCGGCGGGGCGGGCGGGGTTGGAGGCACCACCACCGGCGCAGCGGCCGGCCGGAACGACGGTACCGTGCCGGGGCTCGGGT
>NZ_JBFUCB010001211.1:0-542 GCF_056405435.1 Rhizobacter sp. P1_G5
GCGCATGGTCGAGCACGTAGACGATGTTCAGCGGCGCGGCATCCACGAAGTCCTGGTAGCCGGTCACGCGGCGGATGTCCTCGGCGCTCACCAGCTGCAGCGCGTGCGCCGCGGCGTCGTAGCGGTAGGCGCCCTCGGGCAGCGTGACGATCAGGTCGATCTCGCGCTCGTCGAGGGCCGACGGCGCGGTGCGCCGCCCGTCGTCGCGGTTGATGCCGTCGGCCGCCCACAGCAGGTTCGACAGCAGCGACAGCGGCAGCGCGCGCGGGTCGAACACCCGGCTGGAGCGCCGCTGCGACAGCGCCCGTTGCAGCGTGATGTCGTTGCCCGGCGATGCGGGCGGCAGGGCCAGCGTGCGCGGCCCGTCGCCCAGCGCAGGGCGGGCGCGCAGGGCGCCCATCGCGCCGAGGACCAGTTTGCCGAGCGTGCTCATGAGCGTTCTCCGGTGGTGGAATGGTCGGGCGATTCTTCGGCCGCCCGGCGCGCCGCGGATTGATCCCGCGCAAGGCCGCGGCAGCGCCGCCCGCTACGCTGCTGCGGCG
>NZ_JBFUCB010001212.1:0-542 GCF_056405435.1 Rhizobacter sp. P1_G5
CCTTCCACTGCGACAGCTGCTGGTGCCGCTCGAGCACGGTCAGCGTGTCGCGCCGCACCTCGCGCAGCAGCTTGTGGTAGTTGCGCACGCGGTCGGCGCCGACGCCTTCGCGCACCGCGCAACCCGGCTCGTCCTCGTGGCGGCAGTCGCGGAAGCGGCACTGCAGCGCGAGCGTCGCGATGTCGTCGAAGCTGAGCGCGAGCCGCGCCTCGTCGGTGTCGGGTCGCAGCGTGCGCAGCCCCGGCGTGTCGATCACGCAGGCGCCTCCCGGCAGGCGGTGCAGCGAGCGCGAGGTGGTGGTGTGCTTGCCGCGGCTGTCGTGCTCGCGCACCGCGCCGGTGTCCTGCAGCTCGGTGCCGGCCAGCGTGTTGGTGAGCGTGGACTTGCCGGCGCCCGACGAGCCCATCAGCACGACGGTCTGGCCGGCTGACAGCCACGGCTGCAAGGCCTGCGCGGCCTCGGCGCTGCGGCCATTGACGGCCAGCAGCTCGACATTCGCCGGCAGCCGGCCGCGCAGCTGCGCGCGGGCCTCGTCGAGGGCC
>NZ_JBFUCB010001213.1:0-538 GCF_056405435.1 Rhizobacter sp. P1_G5
GCCTTCAACCGCTCCCGCGCGACGTGCGTGTAGATGGTGGTGGTGGAGATGTCCGCATGCCCCAGCAGCATCTGCACCGCGCGCAGGTCGGCGCCGTGGTTCAGCAGGTGGGTCGCGAACGCGTGGCGCAGCGTGTGCGGCGACAGCGGTGCATGGATGCCGGCCTGCAGTGCGTACTTCTTGACGAGCYGCCAGAACATCTGCCGTGTCATCGGCCCGCCGCGGCCGGTGACGAACAGGGCGTCGCTCGCCTGGCCCTTCAGGATGTCGGCGCGCGCCTCGTCGAGGTAGCGCCGCAGCCACGCATGCGCCTCGTCGCCGAACGGCACGATGCGCTCTTTCGAGCCCTTGCCGGTGACGCGCAGCGCGCCATCCGAGAGCCCGAGGTGCACGGCTTTCAGCGTGACCAGTTCACTCACGCGCAGCCCGCTCGCATACATCAGTTCGAGCATCGTGCGGTCGCGCAGGCCGAGCGGCGTGTCGACATCGGGCGCCTTCAGCAGCGCCTCGACCTGGGCTTCGCTCAGCGTCTTCGGCA
>NZ_JBFUCB010001214.1:0-535 GCF_056405435.1 Rhizobacter sp. P1_G5
CCCGCCCGGCCATGCCTGGCTGGTGGTGCGCGGTGCGACGACCTCGCCGTGGCTGCCGCGCCGCATCGAGCGCCTGGGCTGGACCACCGAGCTGATCCCCGACCTCGCGCAGGCCACGCAACGCGCCCGGCTCGGCGGCCGCATGCCGGACTGCGTCGTGCTGGCCGAGGACGGCCTCGACGACAGCAGCGACCTCGAAGCGCTGCGCCACGCGCTGCCCGACGGCACGCGCGTCACGCTGCTGCTGCGCCCCGACTTCCACCAGCCGGTGCTGCTCGAGCGCGCCGCGCGCAGCCGCATGGCGGTGCTGCTGAAGCCGCTGACGCCGGCCGAGCTGCGCACCGTCGCCAGCGCCGAGGCCCGCCCGGCACCGGCACGGCCCGAGCCGTCGACCCCGATGCGCCCCGGCATGCACGTGCTGGTGGTCGAGGACAACCCGCTGAACCAGCTGGTCGCGCGCGAGATGCTGATGGTGCTGGGCATGAAGGTCAGCGTCGCCGCGAGCGGCGAAGAAGCGCTCGCGCACTGCCTCGAG
>NZ_JBFUCB010001215.1:0-534 GCF_056405435.1 Rhizobacter sp. P1_G5
GGTGGAGCAACTAAAAAGGAGCAGTCATGCCCAAAATGAAGACCAAGAAGAGCGCTGCGAAGCGTTTCCGCGTTCGTCCGGGTGGCACCGTCAAGCGGGGCCAGGCGTTCAAGCGCCACATCCTCACGAAGAAGTCCACGAAGAACAAGCGCCACCTGCGTGGTGCCGTCGGCGTGCACGAGACCAACATGGGTCACATGGCTCAGATGCTGCCCTTTGCCGGGCTGTGATCTGCCACCACTGATTCACGGTTTCAGAAACACTTCCAGAAGGAGTAATCCATGCCTCGCGTCAAACGTGGTGTAACAGCCCGCGCTCGTCACAAGAAAATTCTCGCACTCGCCAAGGGTTACCGCGGCCGTCGCAAGAATGTATTCCGCATCGCCAAGGAAGCGGTCATGCGCGCTGGGCAATATGCCTATCGCGATCGCCGCACCAAGAAGCGTGTGTTCCGCCAGCTCTGGATCGCGCGTATCAACGCCGCGGCCCGTGGCCTGGGCATCACCTACAGCAAGTTCATGAACGGCATGAAGA
>NZ_JBFUCB010001216.1:0-532 GCF_056405435.1 Rhizobacter sp. P1_G5
GCTTCAGATCGGTGAACACCAGCGTGTCGGTCTTGCCGGAAGTGGTGTCGTAGGTGGAAGCGATGGTGTCCTGGCCGTCGCCGTTGGCGAAGTTGTAAAAGTCGCCGCCGAGGCCGCCGGTGATGGTGTCGTTGCCCTTGCCWCCGGTGATGGTGTCGTTGMGGRTGGTGCCGACCAGTGTGTCRTTGCCGTCGGTGCCCTTGTAGGTCTCCGCGAGGATCGCGTCGATGGAGTCCAGGGTCTTGTCTTCGAACTTGATGGCCTGCAGCGGGTTGTAGCTGTTGAGCGGGTYGTYGYTGTAGAAGAAGTCCTTCACCGTGACCGTGTCGGTGGTGCCTTTGACGGAGGCGAYCAGCGAKGTGCCGGAGCGCGASARCTGGACCTGGCCCGACGCCAGRTCGGTGAACACCAGCGTGTCGGTCTTGCCGGAAGTGGTGTCGTAGGTGGAAGCGATGGTGTCCTGGCCGTCGCCGTTGGCGAAGTTGTAAAAGTCGCCGCCGAGGCCGCCGGTGATGGTGTCGTTGCCCTTGCC
>NZ_JBFUCB010001217.1:0-530 GCF_056405435.1 Rhizobacter sp. P1_G5
GACTGGTTTCACGGCCCGTCGTCGAAACTCCCTCCACTCACTTCGTTCGTTGTGGTCAAACAGTCGACGACAGTCAGTGCACGAAGCGCGCTGGCGCACGCGGGCCACGAAACCAGCCAGCTCCGGCGACCCGTCCTAATTGGCGCTCCACAGACTCCCCCACGCGCCTTTGGGCCACCACCCCGGTACTTCGACTTTGACAAGCGAACAAATGAGGATGGATCCCCGGATTGGCACCCGGGCTACACGCCCCAAAGCCCCCATCCCGCTTGACCACTGGCACGGCACCTGCCCGGGTGACAACCCGGGCTCAACCCTCATTTATTCGCTTGTCACCTCYSCAAGGCAGGGCGGTGGCAGAAGGYGCGGGCGGGGAGTCTGGGGAGCGCCAATAAGGGAGTGGCGCCGGAGCTGGCTGGTTTCATGGCCCGCGTGCGCAGCACGCTTCGTGAACTGACTGTCGCCCACTGTTTGACCACAACGAACGAAGTGAGTGGCGGGAGTTTGGGCGACGGGCCATGAAACCAGTC
>NZ_JBFUCB010001218.1:0-527 GCF_056405435.1 Rhizobacter sp. P1_G5
TATCCCTTCTTCATTTTCGACCTCCGTACTCTCACCGAAAGCCTCACGAATGCAGGCACTCAAATCGTCAACACCATACCTCTCCGATAGTTCATACAGTCGGAGGAAGACGGTATAGTTTGTTGCATCTCGGTTGAGCATATCGCTGATCCGATTCAGCAAGCCCTGGGTAAGATTCATGGATTTTTCGGTGTATTTGTTGGAAAGCCCGTAACTATGCGACCACCCTTGCCGTTCGGCTCAACAATCACGGTTATGTCAATGCCATCTCGTGTTCCCTGCACCTTGATTCGTCCGTTGGGCTGAGTAGTACGACTCGAACCGGGATCTGTTGCAACATCAGAAATCTCGCCCTTGATCTTGTCGTCAGACCAGTTCGCAGGAAACTCACTCTTGCCTGGCTTCCCAGTGCCATGTCGATGCCCTCCGCCCGCATTGGGTCCGTCGCCGTCCAGGACGTGATGTCCGCCTTGAGGATCCAGAAGACTCGGCTTTTCCTCGTTAGCGCCAGTTGAAAGACCATCAGC
>NZ_JBFUCB010001219.1:0-525 GCF_056405435.1 Rhizobacter sp. P1_G5
GTGTCGATGGAATAGTCCACGCCGTTGGCGAGCTGCGATTTCAGGAAGAAGAGCGGGACGTACACCGCCTGGATCGATGCGAACGCGGCATCCAGCGTGGTCGACATCGGGCCGGCCGCCGGCACCGCGTAGACCTTGTGCACCGAGGCGAACTGGTCGCCGCGGATCCCGCCGTTGTAGAGCTTCTTGCCGCGCCAGATGCGGGGCACGCCGTTCATCTGCCCGTGGCATAGGCCCATCATCACGGACGCGCTGTAGGTGTAGGTCGTGCTCTCCGACGTGACCCCGCCGCCGCCTTTGCCTGCGGATTGGCTCGTCGTGTGGGGGACGGCTTTGAAATCGCCGTACCAGATCAGGTTGCCGCTGATCTGGTTCACGCCGTAGACGACGGGGATCGTGACGCCTTGTGCGCTGCTCTGTAGCTTCAGGGCTTCGATGCGGGTTTCGCTGCTGCTGATGGTGGTGCGACCGCCCATTCAGACCTCCGCCAGGGTTTGTGCAGGCGCCTGCACAGCCGCCGTGGCC
>NZ_JBFUCB010001220.1:0-522 GCF_056405435.1 Rhizobacter sp. P1_G5
CGCTGAAGCAGTCGGTGCAGCGCATGCTCGGCTACCACCCCGAGCGGCTGTACCTCACGCACTACGGCTGCGTCGAGGGCGTGCCGCGGCTCGGCGAGATGATGCTTGCGCAGGTCGACGAGATCGTCGCGCTCGGCGAGCGGCTGCGCCCGCTGCCGGCGGCCGAACGCCACCCCGCGCTGATGGCCGGCCTCGCGGCGCTCTACACGGCACGGCTGCAGCACCTGGGCAGCACCGTGCCGCGCGACGACGCGCTGGCGCTGCTCGCGATGGACCTGGAGCTGAACGCGCAAGGCATCGGCATCTGGCTCGACCGCGCGCGCTGATATCCTCGGCGCCTTCCGATTTGCGCGGGTGCCCCGCGCCGCGCACCATGATCGTCGGCATCGACCTCGGCACGACCAACAGCCTGATCGGCATCTTCCAGGACGGGCGGCCGCAGCTGGTGCGCAACGTGCACGGCGACTTCTCCACGCCGTCGGCGGTCAGCCTCGACGACGAGGGCCGCACGCTGGTCGGCCT
>NZ_JBFUCB010001221.1:0-521 GCF_056405435.1 Rhizobacter sp. P1_G5
CCGCGCATCATCCTGCTGAACGACCCGACACGCGGCATCGACGTCGGCACCAAGCAGGAGATCTACCAGCTGCTGCGCCGGCTCGCCGACGACGGCGCGGCCCTCCTCTTCTACTCGACCGACCACGACGAGCTGATCGGCTGCTGCGATCGCGTGCTGGTGATGGTGGAGGGCCGGATCCGCCGCGAGCTCGTCGGTGCCGGGATCACCGAGCATGCGCTGGTCGGCGCGGCGCTGGACGTGGAGCCCGCATGACGGGGGCGGGCCGAGCGCCGGGCCGCCCCAAGCCGGCCCGCGTCCCCTMGGGGGACCGCCCGATGTACCCATCGGACGAGGGGCAGTCATGAATGATTGGCCGCACCGGCTGCGCGAGCACCAGGGCACGCTGCTCGCGTTCATCGGCTTCGTCGCGATGTTCGCGGTCTATGCCGCCAACCACCCGGCCGGCCTGACCGCGAATGTCGCCACCACCGCGGCGAACAAGGGCGTGCTGCTCGCGATCGTCGCGATGGCGCAGACGC
>NZ_JBFUCB010001222.1:0-519 GCF_056405435.1 Rhizobacter sp. P1_G5
GTGCCCGACACCGTGCCCACACCACCCGTGAGCGAGGTCCCGCCTATCACCGCGGCGGCAATGGCATCAAGTTCGTACATCAGGCCCTCGCTGGGCTGGGCCGTGACCAGGCGTGACATCAGCACGCAACCGGTCAGCCCGGCCAGCAAACCGGAAAGCACATAGGCAAACAGCGTCACGCCGTTGACGTTCACGCCCGAGAGCCGGGCGGCTTCCAGGTTGGAGCCGATGGCGTACAGATGGCGGCCCAGCGTGGCACGGTTAAGCAGGACGGAGACGGCCAGCGCCAGCACGATCATGAGCACCACGGGATAGGGAATGCCGACGAACACCACATCGGGGAAGCCGTCCGCACCGATATTGACGATGCGGAACAAGGCTCCGTTGCCCAGTTCTGCGAAGCTGTCGCCCAGGCCGCTGATGGCGCGGGCATCGGTCAGCTGCAAGGCCACGCCGCGTGCCACCAGCATCATTCCCAGGGTGGCAATAAAGGGCGGCAGTTTGAGCACCGTCACACAC
>NZ_JBFUCB010001223.1:0-515 GCF_056405435.1 Rhizobacter sp. P1_G5
TCACGTCGGTCTGCGACAGGATCGCCTGGCACGACAGCCGCGATTGCGGCTCCAGCCCCCAGGCCCGGTCCAGCAGGTCTTCCTCGGATTCATCCATCTCGCCGAGCGACGAGAAGCCCTCGCGCACCACCACGTGGCAGGTCGTGCACGCGCAGCTCAGTTCGCAGGCGTGCTCGATCTCGATGCCGTTCTCCAGCAGGGCCTCGCAGACCGAGGTGCCCGGCGTGGCGGTGATCTGCGTGCCGGTGGGGCAGTACTCGGGATGGGGCAGGATCTTGATGACAGGCATGGGGCTCAGACTTCCTCGACGCGTCGGCCGGCCAGCGCCTGCCGGATGCCGCGGTTCATGCGCTCGGCCGCAAAGGCTTCGGTGCCCTTGGCCAGCGCCTCGACGGCGGCGTCGATCTGGTGGTGATCTTCGGAATCGCGGCTGGCTTCGAGCGCCGCGAGCAAGTGGGTGATCGCGGCCTGCTCGTCGGCGCCCAGCAGGTCACCGTCGGCCTCGAGCGCGGAAC
>NZ_JBFUCB010001224.1:0-513 GCF_056405435.1 Rhizobacter sp. P1_G5
TGCCGCAGCCGGCCAGCCGGCGGCCGCCACCAGCGGGCGCCCGGCCGCGAAGCTCGCCACCGGCAAGGCCGCGCGCCCGCAGAAGCCCGCCGCCGAGCCCGCGCGGCCGAAGGGCCCGACGCTGCAGCTCGATCCGGTGGAAACCGACGCGCTGATCTCGCCGTCGCTGCGCATGAGCGGCCAGCTCACGCAGCTGGCCGAGGCCGGCCAGGCCGGCTCGGCCCCGTACCGCTTCATCGACCCCGAACTCGTGCAGCGCCTCGAAGCGCAGGACCGGCTGAAGGCGCTCGAGAGCTCGATGAACCAGCTGCGCGCCGAGGGCCAGACGCGTCAGCAGGCCCTCGTCGAACTGCAGGCGAGGGTGCAGCAGGCCCAGGCGGCCCGCTATGCGAACCCGCTGGTCTATGCGCTGGCCGTGCTGTGCGCGCTGCTCGCCGCCGGCCTGGGCTTCCTGGTGTGGCAGCGCTGGCGCGAGCGGCAGGCCGCGGCCTGGTGGGTCGAGCCGCCCGCACC
>NZ_JBFUCB010001225.1:0-509 GCF_056405435.1 Rhizobacter sp. P1_G5
AACCTGGCCATCATGCTGAGCTACAACCGCGTGCTCGAGCGTTCGTACAAGAAATCGCTGGGATAAGGAGCGCGCCATGTCCAGGAACGGTCCTCTCGCTCTGCTCTTCAACGCACTCGTCATCACCTTCATGCTGGCGCCTCTGGTCATCGTGTGCGTGGTGGCCTTCACGCCCGGCAACACGCTGGCCATTCCGACCACGGAGTTTTCATTGCGCTGGTTTCGTGCGGTGTTCGCGCATTCGGACTTTGTGCAGTCCTTCAAGAACAGCCTCTGGCTGGCGTCGATATCTGCGACGCTGGCTACGCTGCTGGCTGTACCGGCCGGGCTGGCGATTGCCCGCCATACCTTCCCAGGCCGTGATTTTCTCAATGGCCTGTTTCTTTCGCCGCTGATCATTCCACATCTGGTGTTGGGTGTGGCCTTGCTGCGCACCTTCTCGCTGATCGGCGCGACCGGCAGCTTTTTCTGGCTGGCGCTGGCGCACGTGGTCATCATCACGCCCTATG
>NZ_JBFUCB010001226.1:0-507 GCF_056405435.1 Rhizobacter sp. P1_G5
GGCCTGCTGCGAGACGCCGCCGCCGGTCAGCGTGAAGCCGGCATCGCGCAGCGCGGACGCCAGTTCCGGCAGCCCGCTCTCGATGAGTTGGCGGKTGCTGGCCATGTCGGCACCGAAATCGACCTGCGCCTGCGTGCCGTCGATCGCGATCTGCACCGAGATCGGGCCCATCTCGGCCGGGTTCAGGTGCAGTTCGGCCTGCTGCACGCCGTCGGCGGCCAGCACGCTGACCTGCACGCCCAGCGATTGCGTGAATTCCGGCGCATCCACCGGCGTCGGCAGCTGGACGACGGTCGGGGCCTCCGCCGGCGCGCTCGGTGCCGTGGCGGCCAGCCCGGCGGCCAGCAGTGCTCCGCTGGCCGGCGCGGCATCGGTGCGCGCGCTGTCCGACGCGCCATGCACCTGGGCCGCGACCTCGCGGAACGACGCGGTTTTCTCGGCCGCTTCGGCCAGCAGCCTCGCCGCCGGTGCATCGGCCCCGGCCCCGCCCGTTTGCGCGGCACGGTC
>NZ_JBFUCB010001227.1:0-503 GCF_056405435.1 Rhizobacter sp. P1_G5
GCCTTGTGCCGTCGTCGGCGTGATCGGCGTCGTCGTGGTGGCCGGCGCCGCGGTGTCGGGCGAAACCAGCGAATCGGTCGTCGTGCTTTCAGAGATGCGGTCGACGCGCAGGCCCGGCGTCAGCCCGCCGCCGCCACCGCCCGTCAAGCCGGCCGCGGGGGCAGTCTCGGTGTCGGGCTGGTTCAGTTCGGCGATCACACGGTCGATGTCGGCGACCGGCGGCGTCGCCACGGCCGTCGGCAGCGCCGGGGCGGCGGCCATCGTGATCATCGGCGAGTCGAGGTCGTCGAGCCGCACGATGCCGTCCTGCGTCGTCAGGAGCATGTCGCCCTTGTTCACCACATCGCCGACCTGCAGCGCCCGGACGTGGCCGTCCGGCGTGCGGATCAGRGCTGCACCCCACAGTGCGGAAACCTTGCCGTGTTGGGTTTGGACGATGGTGGGCATGGGATTTCCTCGGACGCAAAACTGGCCAGAACTTACCAGTCAGGATATCCAGAAAC
>NZ_JBFUCB010001228.1:0-502 GCF_056405435.1 Rhizobacter sp. P1_G5
ACAGATCAGTTCCAAGAGAGTCCTCCAGCGCACGGTCGTCGACCATGCATCCAATGACAACGAGGGAGAGGTGTGTCGCCTTCGGCCCAGTGGGGCACTGGCAACCCGCGCGGCAGTGGTCTGCCGCTGCGGTGCGTGGAGTCTAGCGATGCGCTTGGGGATTTGTCACGGCAGGCCGAGTGATTTCATCAACCTTGAGGAGGTTCATTCGTACTGGAGGCCCACCTCCGCTTCAGGAAGGCCCAGCGAGGCTCGTGCCGCTTGACGCGCCGCCGGACGAGCCGCCCCCGCAGACGCCGATAATCCGCGCATGCTCTTTTCGCGTTCCCGACTGCTGCTCGCACCGCTGATCCTCGCGTCGCTGCTGGGTGCCGGCTTGGCCGACGCCAAGCCGAAGAAACCGCGCGTCGCCACCCCAGTGCGCGACGACACCGTCCCCTATGGCCCCCGCGACGACGTGATGCGCTTCGGCGCCGAGCTGGCCGAGCGGCAAGGCCTGCCC